>NZ_JAATJA010000003.1 GCF_011927665.1 Desulfobaculum xiamenense | reverse complement strand
TAGGCCGGGTGTGTAAGTGCAGCAATGCATTCAGCTAACCGGTACTAATAGGTCGTGCGTCTTAACTGATCACAAATCTCTTCCCTGTTTCACTAAATATTACAGGAATTTGTCCTGGCGACCATGGAGAGGTGGTCACACCCGTTCCCATTCCGAACACGGAAGTTAAGCACCTCATCGGCGATGATACTGCAGAGTTGTCTGTGGGAAAGTAGCCCGTCGCCAGGACTTTTTTTTCGCCTTCTGAACCCCGCGCCATCCCGGATGGCAGAGCCTTCAGAAAGGAAGTCCCTCTGACGGAAGTGTCTTCGAACCGATGCGCCGTTCCAAACTGGGCGACTTCTGTGACATCCCCAAACGGCCACGCCTCCCATCAAAGACACGACGCACTCTCGAAAGAGAAAACGCCAAAACGCCCGCGCATCATACGATACGCGGGCGTTTTGGCGTTTGTGGGCTGGGGGAGAAGCGGGGTGTGGCGGAAGGGGGAGACGGTGAGTGGATCGGCATTCCCGACAGAACATTTCTGCCCTGAGGGGGACGCGTGGGCAGAGACTCTCCCGTGTCTCGGGCGCGACCACAATCTCGCAGTTAGGCATATGACTCCCGTGCTGCCAGCATTCATGGATTTTCAAACGAAAGAGGAGATTCGGCGTGGAAACACCCAGGCCTCGGTCACTCCCCGCCTCGTCATATCGCCTCATGGCTACCTTCCTGCCCGAGCTCCGTCTCAACGGAAGAGTGGATTCGGGGCAGTCCCATACTTGCGAGCCACATACGAAATGCTCATCCCGGGCTGAGACGCTTCCTCAACGATTCGCAGTTTCTCACCCAAGGTCCAACGCCGTCGTTGAATCGTCTGTACGATTTCGACCGTGGGATACTCGTTAGCACTATCTCTGGACATACCTCCAGCACTACCTCCTAGGTTGGCGGGGGTGTCCGGTAAAAATGGGGGTTACTTCATCCTGTTTGCTCGTCAGGATAGTGGCTTAACTCCGTGTCCACAACTCTGTAGCACGATCACTGAATTGGGGGGACGCCTCTTCATTGCTTCGTGCTTGACCAAGAATACATTCAATGCCTAATCTGCGCCGAAAGGATTTGTCTTTCTGTTGTTTCCATTTTTTTAGACATATTGAGTGATTTTTCTCGGCGAGCGAGGATGGTTCTTGGGGGCGACTCTTTATTGTTGTGATGGTATTGATGCGGCCGAGATGGTTCGTAAAACCGATGAGATAATAATCGTGAGCGTTAAGTATCAATTCAGTATAAATAAAATCGCAAGGATTTTGTATGAGCAGTGATTGCAAAATAGGACTTCATGTCTTGCTGTTTGATGTTGATGAGTTTTTTGATCGATATATGCAGAACTGTGCTCCTTTCTTCGATAAAATCTATGCTGCATATAGCGACACGCCGTGGTCATACAAAGAGACAGACATAAAAAACAGTACGTCAATTGAAGCTGTTCGTGAAAAATGGGGTGATAAGCTGACCATCATAGAAGGTCGCTGGGATACAGATGAGGGGCAGCGCAATTCATGCCTTGATCAAGCACTTAAGGATGGATGTACACACCTTGTCATTCAAGATGCTGATGAATTTTATGAAGAAAGTATTTATCCAAGCCTGCTTGCTTCAATAGCACAGAATCCTGATTATGACGCATACCGGACTCGATGGAATACATTCTGGAAGTCTACAGACTATATACTTGCGCATAAAGGTAGGCCTGCCAATGATTCCGTTGTGTTCGCGATCAATATCGCCAAGGGAAATCGGTTTGTCCACATGAGGGATTGTTCGCCAAGGACATCTCTTCAGCTCGACGGGATATGCTACCACCTTTCGTATGTTCGTTCCGATGAATATATTTATCGCAAGCTTAATACCTGGAGTCATGCAAGAGATTTTGACACCGAGCGATGGTATCAGGACAAATGGTTGCGGTGGTATCCCGGGAAAAGGAATCTGCATCCCGTTGAACCGGATAAATGGGCGGAAGCGATACCCTTTACGGGCAAACTTCCGGATGCGCTACGTGATTTTCCGGCACCTGACAATTCGATTTATAAACCAAGTCCATTCGAGCGTGTTCAGGATGCCTTTACTACTGCACGGGAGTACGCAGATAAGACCCTTGCTCGGATGATGCGTTCGTTTCGCAAACGAATTGGTACTTCGAGGTGATAGCGGAGATTTGTTCCAGAAGCGGTTTTCCGAGTCATGCATATCTAGGAAGTGCTAAATGAGTATCACCTTCGAAACCAAAACATGGGAAAACGATTGGGGCGTCATGCTCAAGACACCTCGAATTTCGGAGATGATTCGAAATTGCGGCTATGCCTTTGACGAACGCATCCTGTATATCAACAATGTCCGAAGCCGGTCTAAGGTCGAAAAGGCCGCTGATAGACTTGTTCAAAAAGGTGTTTTGACGGAATTTGTGTGTGTGGAAGATTACGCAAACGATGCGCTGGACTACTTTGGGTTGACTCGTGACGAACTTGGGAAAGGATATTACTATTCTATTGCAGAGCTTGTCTCGATATATCGAGCAAAAACGGATTTTATTTTGCATTTTTCCAGTGATAGTGAGCCACAATCGTCGCAAGATGACTGGCTTGATGTCGGAATGAGGACGCTTCGCGAGAAGAAGGACGTGGCGGTCTTCAATCTCTGCTGGAATGAGCGATATGACGCGGCGCGAAGCGAATCAGCCGAAGAGGATGAGCTTTGCTGCTATGGGTATGGCTTCTCCGACCAGATGTACTTGGTGAGAGCCAATGATTTTAAAAATCGAATCTATCATTACAGTCATCCTGCATCGGAACGATATCCTGACTACGGTGGTGAGCTTTTCGAAAAGCGCGTAGATTCGTGGATGCGCACCATGGGACAAAAACGTGCGACATTCATGCATTCGAGTTATGTGCACAAAAACTTCCCCAAAACCAGATACGGGAGATTTTGTATGCGGATCAAGAGCGCTTTGCGTCGCGGAGCTTGATTCGTTGGTGCAAGGCGTAAACGTTTCTGGTGAGTGGTGTTAGTCAGTTTGTTGTGATTTTCGCTCTTCAAACGAAAATTAGAGGGGGCGTTGCAGCTATTGTCTGAACGAAAGCACGTGGTGAGATTGGGATGGTGTCGGGTGTCGTTCGCGAAGGCGCGTGCTTCATGAGCGTGAATTTTGTCCTCCCTCGGAAATATCGCGAGCGGAACTGGCCAGAACTCATAGCTGACCAACCTCGCCCCGAAGTCGTTCTCGCAAGCCCTCATCGTGTCGTCACCGGGGTCGATGCTTGGATAGTTCAGACGTGGGCTTTGCTCGCGACAGTCGATGTCCCTTTCTCCGTTTCGCTCGTGGAACGCGGTATCCCCGGACAATGCTCTGTTTTTCATTATGACCATGCGCGTCCGGCCCACGGCGTTCATGAAACGCAGGCCGTTGTGGTCCGCGTCGATAGGCCTCCGGTTCCATTGGCTGATTTTGTTATTGAACAGAATCCGTGTGTGCCCCAGTCGGAGAAAACCCAGTTCCTGCCGTCATGGCCCCAGCCCGGGCTGATTCCTCGTGATGGCTCGCGTGGGTGCTCATGCGTACGCCTTGCGTATGTTGGCAGTGAGGAATACGTTCCCTCATACATGAAGACCTCGCGCTTTATTGATGAGTTGAGGAAGCTCGGCGTTGAATTTTGCTTCATGCACAAGGGGAATTGGGTTGACTACTCGCAGGTTGATGCGCTTGTCGCGGTGCGCGATGTGCCGCGAAGCGTCCTTGCGCGGAAGCCCTACGCAAAGCTCGTGAATGCGTGGCTGGCCGGAATTCCGATCATTCTTGGCGATGAGCCGGCATACAGGGCCCTGCGTCGTTCTGGCCTCGATTATCTTGAGGCTAGTAGTGAGGCGGAGGTGCTTGTTGCTGTCGCGCGGTTGGTGTCGGATAGTCGGTTCTATTCCGCCATGCAGGACAACGCGCTTACCCGTATCGCCGAGTTCTCCATTGGTCGCATAACCGACATGTGGTGCGATGTTCTTGAAGCTGCGACGTCTTCGGTTCGTTCCTTTCCAGTACTGGAGCGGGCGTCACGCAGGATTCGGTATCAGGCAGGATGTCTTTTTGCCCGTGGCTGGAAGATTGCCAATGGTTGGAATGAATGAGCACCGTATGCCATGCGGTTTAAGATAGACGTTCAAGGGTGAGATGTTTCGGTTATGAGATGGATATATTTGCGCGATCAGGTGTTTATTTCGTTGCCTGCGCTTGTTCGCTATACGTATTTTCGTGGGGTTGCGTCTTTTGCCAAGAAGGAAAAGCCGAGTTTTTCCGTAGTTGTTCCATGCTATAATAATCCTGAATTTTTGGTAAATACGGCGCAAAGCATTGCTGTGCAGAGCGTCGCTCCGGTTTCTATTGTCTTTGTGAACGACGGAAAATTTAAGGTTACCGCAGATGCGATAGCATCTTGTGTGGCTATGCTTGGCGAAGACAGATGTGTCGTGATCGATCAGGAAAACCGTGGCGTCGCGGCCGCTCGTAACGCCGGTATTGATGCGGCAGTTGGGAACTGGGTTATTCCACTTGACTATGACGACGTGATCGCTCCTCGGTATATTGAGCGTTGTTCTGATATCGTTTGCGGAGCGAAGGATGTTGAGTTCATCTATCCGCATTCTCTCAAAACAAATTCCAGCGACGAATACTGGATTCCGCGATCTGGGAATCCGCGCCGCATTCTCGATAGATGCCTGTATCCGGCCTTTTCGGCGTTCAGCAAGGAATTGTGGCGTCGAGTCGGTGGGTATGAGGTCTGTCATCCGCTAGGAATGGATGACTGGGATTTCTTCATCAAGATTGTGATGTCCGGCGCGCCCTGCTGCCGTTTGCCCTTTTTCATGGGAACATGGCGAGGGCATGCCTTGAACGAGACGCATGCGGCCCGTCGCAACTGGCAGTGTGGGCGTGCGATGATCGTTACCTTGTCCCATGAGTGGCGCGATAGGAATGAGGTGCTGACCGCTCTTGAAGTGATTGCCGGGATGGCGGATGAGGTCATGGCGCGCGTGCAGGATAAGGTGCGGCTATTCCCTGAACACCCATATCCGCATATGTGGTTGGCGCTTGCGCAGTTGAGGCGTGGAGAGATCGACATAGCTGCTGCATTTGCGCGGAAAGCCGAAAGTCTGGCTCCGTCCAATTGGATAATGGGGCATGTGGCTGGATTGGTCCGCTCTCGATAGCCTGTCATCCCCCCCTCCCTTGCCGACGCAGAGCATGCGTGCTAATGGGTTGGTAAATGACACTTTTCGCCCGGAGGATATTCGAATGAGTGTTGAAGGGTATACCCTGTACAGTGGCGGGGCGCGTGGTGCCGAGGCGTGGTTCGGATCGCTTGCCGAGAAATACGGCATTCAGGAAGTCAACTACGGGTTTGAGGGGCATCAGAGCGAGCGTGCGCGCGGCATGCGCATGCTGACCGCCGAGGAGTTGGAACTCAAGGACGTGAGCCTGACCTATGTCTCCCGGCTCATGAACCGGAAATATTCCAACGCGCCGCTGTTCAGGAAGGTGTTGCAGAGCATTTGCTGGCAGGTGGCAAGCGGACACGAGGTGTACGTCGTGGGCGTGGTTCAGGCCGACGACACCGTCAAGGGCGGCACCGGCTGGGGAGCCGAGTACGCCAAGATCTGCAACAAGCCCCTCTTCGTCTTCGATCAGGAGCGCGACGCATGGTTCGAGTGGGCCAAGACCCGCTGGCAGGAAGCCAAGAACCCCGTCGTGTCCCACAAGTATTTCACGGGCACCGGTACCCGTTTCCTTGAGGACAACGGCCGCAAGGCCCTTGAGGAATTGTTCTTCCGCAGCTTCGGAAAATAGTTTCCGACGATTTTTGTTTTATCGAAAGGCCCGGCATGTGTCGGGCCTTTCCTTTTTTGCGTGTGGGGCCGCCCAGCCTTGGCCGTCAGCAGCGAGCTCTGGCGGGCATAGTCTCCTGCCGTGAGTGCGGCGTTGTGCATATCAAATATATACGTCCACGTGGGATGGTGATTCTACCCGCTCGCACAGCCGCTCGCGCGACGATCAGTCGATGTAGCGCTCCAGACCGAGGCTTCGCAGGTTGGCGCAGAGGTCGTCGTAGTTGTCCACGATGTCGCGCAGGGCCGGTGGGCTGACTTTCTCCATATCGGCGACGAGACCGGGAACGTCGTGCGCGACGCCGAGGAAGCCGAAGACCTTTTCGGCAACCGGGGGTGGGAAAGTGGAGACACTTTGCTGTGTTGGCCCCACAATGTCCTCGTAGGAAATTTCGATGTGCTCGAATTTTGAGGCGATGTCGCGAAAACGTTGTTTTCGGTATTCGAGGTGGATGAAGGTTTCGAGCAGGGGCTTGCAAATGTGGACCTCCACCTGATGTTCTCCCGTGCGTACGAATCCGTCGTATTCGTGGATGGGTAGTGTGCCGCGTTCCACTCCGTGGTTGCGGCAGGTGAGGAGAAATGCCGAGATGTGCATGCGTAGTGTGTTGTGCCGCACGAGGTGGATGACCTTTGGCGGGTTGCGCAGGAAGTAGCTGGCCACGAAGGGCAGGCGGTCCCAGAAGTCGTACTTGATGTCCATGCCTACGGCCTTCATGCGGGCCATGCTCTCGAAGTTTGAGGCGATGAAGCGTTGGGCGCAGGCGTACATGTTGCGGTAGGTAATCTGGGACGGGTCTTTCTGGACCGCCCGCAGCCATTGCACGTAGAAATTCTCTTCGCGGTCGGGGAGGAATTCGTAATCGTAGAAGAGAATTTCTCCGAACATGTGCACGTCCGGATGGCAGCTGACGACGCTACGAAAGAAGTTCGTGCCGCTTCGATTGGCGGCGAGCAGGATGAAGCGGATCATGCATGCCTCGCTGGTTGCGTGTGGCGGGGAAAGTGCAGGTCCTTCAATTGTATACGGACGGCGGCACCATGCGTCAACGTCCCTGAATTGCCGGAAGACGGAGCGTCTGTGCGCGGTTGAAAATTGCGGGGATTGGCGGTATGCAGTGCAGTCCTGCCGCATGCCGCGAGGCGTCCGGCCGGACGAAGCGATACGTCACGCCATCCCGACCGATGCCCGCCCCCCGGCGGGCCCCGTCCGCCCGATGCGGCGGCGCTTCGGCGGGGAATCCGTGGAACATTCACGCGCCGGGTCCGTTCCGGCGTTCATTTCATCATCTTTCATGAGGCTTTTCGGGCGAATCGTCCGGGGCCGCCGGAGGCGAACATGCTCCTGAGTCTGAACTGGTTGCGCGAATTCGTACCCTTCACGGGAACGGATGAAGAGCTGGCCGACAGGCTGACCATGCTCGGGCTGGAAGTGGAGGAGGTCATCCGCCCCTTCGCCCATCTCGACAATGTTGTGGTTGGTCATGTGGTTGAGTGCGAACGGCATCCCGAGGCCGACAAGCTGTCCGTGTGCAAGGTCGACGTGGGCGAGGGCGAAGCTCTGCCCATCGTGTGCGGCGCACCCAACGTGGCCAAGGGGCAGAAGGTGCCCGTGGCCAAGGTCGGCGCGGAACTGCCGGGTGGCATGACCATCAAGAAGGCCAAGCTGCGCGGTCAGGTGTCCATGGGCATGATCTGCGCCGAGGACGAGATCGGCCTTGGCGACAGCCACGCCGGAATCATGGTCCTCGACGAGGCCCTTGCCGTGGGCACGCCCCTCGTGGACGCCCTCGGCCTCGACCACACCGTGCTCGACGTGAGCATCACGCCCAACCGCGGCGACTGCCTGAGCGTGCTCGGCATCGCCCGTGAAGTGGCCATGGCCTTCGGCCTGCCGCTGACCATGCCCGAGGCCCGTGTGGCCGAGGTCGCCGAGCCCGCCGCCGAGCTGGTGCGCATCGTCATCGACGATCCCGCGCTGTGCCCGCTGTATCAGGCCCGCATCCTGCGCGGCGTGAAGATCGGCCCGTCCCCGGCGTGGATGCGTTACCGCCTCATCGCCGTGGGCCTGCGCCCCATCAGCAACATCGTCGACGTGACCAACTACATTCTCATGGAGCTTGGCCAGCCTCTGCACGCCTTTGACCGCACCCTGCTGGAGGGCGGCGAAATCCGTGTGGCAGCCGCCGAGGAGGGCGCGAAGTTCACGACCCTCGACGGGCAGGAGCGCACGCTTCTGGGCACCGACCTGCTCATCCGCGACGCCGTGAAGCCCGTGGCGCTGGCTGGCGTGATGGGTGGCGCAAACACCGAGATGAACGACGCATCCACCGAGGTGCTCCTTGAATGCGCGGTGTTCAATCCGCCGACCATCCGCAAGACTGCCCGCAGGCTCGGCCTGCACAGCGAAGCGTCCTACCGCTTCGAGCGCGGCGTGGATCAGGGCGGCTCGCCTTTCGCCATGGAGCGCGCTGCAAGCCTGATGGCCGCTCTGGCTGGCGGCGAAGTGCTGTCCGGCGTGGTCAAGGCGGAGCCGCGTCCGTGGGAGAACCTCACCCTGCGCTTCCGCATGGGCCGCTGCACCAGCCTGCTCGGCATCGATCTCGGCGTCGAATTCTGCAGGACCACCCTTGAAGGGCTGGGCTGCGTCGTTGATGCCACCGATCCCGAGGACTGGAAGGTTGTGGCTCCGAGCCACCGTCTGGACCTTGAGCGCGAGGTGGACCTCTTCGAGGAAGTCGCCCGCGTATACGGTATGGACCGCATCGAGGCCGTGCTGCCGCGCGTGCCCAAGTCCCTCGACGCCATCGCCCTTGTGGACCGCCGCTTCGACTTCTCCATGCGCATCAAGCATTGGGCGCGTGGCATCGGCCTGCGCGAGTCCATCAACTACAGCTTCGTCGGCCACGAGGATCTTGATTTCTTCAACCTGCCCAAGGAGAATCGCGTTTCAGTCATGAATCCGCTCTCCGAGGAGCAGAACGTCCTGCGCACGGCCCTTGCTCCGAGCATGCTCCAGAACGTGCGCACCAACGTGGGACAGGGCGCGAACCGTCTGCGCCTGTTCGAGTTCTCCAAGGTCTTCTGGGCGGACGCGCAGTCCGAGACCACGGTCACCGAGCCGTCGCGCATCGCGCTTCTGGTTTACGGTCGCCGCGATCCCGAGCGCTGGCCCTGGCCCAAGGAGGAGAGCGCCGGATACGCCGACGTGAAGGGCATGGTGGAGCACCTGCTCATGAGCCTCGAACTGCCCGGCGCGGAATACCGCCTGCGCGACGGCCATCCCTACCTCGCTCCTTGCGTGGAAGTGGTGCTGGACGACGAGGTCGTGGGTGAGATTGGCCGCGTGAAGGCCGAGATTGCCGACCACTACAACGCCCGCCGCGAGGTGTGGATTGCCGAGATGGACGCCGACGCCCTGCGCGAGTGGCACGAGGGACTGGTGCCCGGCTTCTCGCCGCTGGCCAAGTTCCCCGCCATCAAGCGTGACATCACCTTCGTCGCTCCGGCCACGCTCTCCGCGGGCAAGCTCTTGGCCGCCATCCGTGAGGTGGACGAGCCGCTCATGGAGCAGGTGGCGCTGGTGGACTGCTACGAGCCGGAGGGCGGCGAGACCCGCAACCTCACCGTGCGCCTGACCTACCGTCACCCCGAGCGTACCCTCAAGGACAAGGACGTCGAGAAGCGCCATGCGCACATCGTCAAGATGGTGCTGGACGCGCTTCCCGTACGTGTCTAATATGTAAGATGATTTAGCGGCCCGGACGAGTGGCGTCCGGGCCGCCTTACCAAGAGCGCAGATACGGGCCGGAGAGTGAACCATGGGCAGGACCTACCGCATCGGGCAGGCGGCTCGGAAGCTCGGTCTCAACACCTCGGTGTTGCGCTATTGGGAGACGGAGTTTCCCCAGTTGCAGCCCGTGCGTACCCGCAAGGGACAGCGGCTGTATACCGATGAGCACCTTGAGCTGCTCGCCGTCATTCAGGGCCTCCTGCACGAGCAGGGGATGACCATTGAAGGCGCGCGCAGGAAGCTTGAGCGCGACGAGCAGATCGTCGCCGCCCGCGAGGCTGGCGACGAGGAGACCTGCGCGTCCCTTGAGCTGGAGGAGTTGCGGCGCAGCGTGGCGTCGGAGCTTCTGGCCATGAAGCGCCTGCTCGAAGGAAATGGAGCCTGACCCGCCGCAAGGCGGGTTTTTTCTTGCCCGTCGCGCAGTGGCGGAGCCGCTTCGGTCGGGGCACAATGCTTTCACGAGGATGAGCGAAGTGATGTTTTCCTACAGCGTGCAGCACTGGGCGACCTTCCTTGCCGCCGCGTTTCTGCTCAACATGTCGCCAGGGCCGGATATGGCCTACATTCTAGCCAATACCGTTCGCGGTGGGCGACGTAGCGGATTCGCCGCCATGCTCGGCATCTGGACCGGAGCCATGGGACATGTGGCCTTTGCTGCGGTTGGGCTGTCGGCGCTGCTGGTTGCCTCGGCCACGGCCTTTTCCGTGGTGAAGTACGCGGGCGCGGCCTATCTGGCGTGGCTCGGCATTCAGGCTTTGCGCTCGCGCGGGGCCTTCAGCCTTGAGGAGGCTGGGCCGTCGCGCGCGACGACCTCGGGCATCTTCGCCCACGGGATGCTTGTCAATTTGCTCAATCCCAAGGTGGCCATCTTTTTTCTCGCCTTTCTCCCGCAGTTCGTGGTTCCGGGGGCTGGGCCGGTTTCGGCGCAGTTGGCGCTGCACGGCGTGCTACTCATCGCGTCGAGCGTTTTTGTGGAGCCGCCGCTGGTGCTGCTTGGAGATCGTATATCCAACGGCCTGCGGGGCAATGTTCGTTTCCGCCAGTGGCTGGACCGGGGGCTTGGGGCGTTCCTCATCCTCATCGGGTTGCGGCTGGCCGTGAGTGAACGCTAGCTTTTTACCAGAAGTGTCCTCTTGTGCGCCCCTGATGTCCCAGATTGGACCTCAGGGGCGCGCTTTTTCCTGAATGTATTACCAGATAGGGAAAAAAAGCACGAAGGTTGTCCTTGTGATGGGGGAGTCGTATGGTTGGACGTTTTATCTCACGATTCCGCCCCCATTCGCATCGTGTAACCGGATGCCGGAGGGCCGGCGTCCCGGACGGAATCGCAATACAACCACAGGATTCGGACATGAAAGTCTCCTATCCCATCAGTGCTCTTCGCGGTGACATCTTCGGCGGTCTGACGGCCGGCATCATCGCCCTGCCGCTTGCGCTCGCCTTTGGCGTGGCCAGTGGCGGCGGTGCCGCGGCCGGTCTGTATGGTGCCATCGCTCTCGGTCTGTTTGCCGCCATCTTCGGCGGAACGCGCACGCAGGTTTCCGGCCCCACGGGACCGATGACCGTCGTCACCGCATCGGCCATCGCCGCGTTCACCGGCGATTTTCAGGCCGTGATTCTCGTCATCCTGCTTTCCGGTTTCCTTCAGGTGCTCTTTGGCCTGTTCCGCCTTGGCGGCTTCGTGAAGTTCATTCCCTATCCGGTCATTTCCGGCTTCATGAACGGCATCGGCGTGATCATTCTGCTTCTGCAGATTCAGCCCCTGCTCGGCAGCGCCAGCGCCTGTTCTCCGCTGGCTGCCGCCATGGGCCTGCCGCAGGCCCTTGCCAACCTGAACCCCTACGCGCTGGGACTGGCCGTGGCCACCATGGCCATCGTGTTTCTGACTCCGGCCCGCATTTCGCGCGTGGTGCCGTCTCCGCTCATCGCGCTTATCGTCATGAGCGTGGCCGCCTACGCCACGGATATGCCTGTGGCGACCATCGGCGCCATTCCTTCGGGCCTGCCGCAGATCCATCTGCCCGGCATGCCTGCCGAGCAGTGGAGCCGCATCGTCACTCTCGCCCTCGCGCTGGCCGTGCTGGGCACCATCGACACGCTTTTGACCTCCATCGTCGCCGACTCGCTGACCAAGGAGCATCACGACTCCAACCGTGAGCTCATCGGTCAGGGCATCGGCAACATGATGGCCTCGCTGGTGGGCGGCCTGCCCGGTGCCGGCGCAACCATGCGTACCGTGGTCAACATCAAGGCCGGCGGCACCACCCGCCTGTCCGGCGTGGTGCATGCCCTGTTCCTACTGGCCGTGCTGCTCGGCCTCGGCCCGCTGACGTCGAGCATCCCGCTGGCCGTTCTGGCAGGCATTCTGGTCAAGGTGGGCGTGGACATTCTCGACTACCGCCTGCTGCGCCTCGTACGCAAGGCTCCCCGGCAGGACCTGCTGGTCATGTTCGCCGTGTTCGGCATCACCGTGTTCGTCGACCTCATCGTGGCGGTGGGCGTTGGCGTGGCGCTGGCCTGCCTCATGCTGACCTACCGCATCGCTCGCCAGACCAGCATCAAGGTGACGGGCATGGACCCGGCCGACAACGAGCGCGACATGGAGAAGACCGCCATCGCAGCCAGCGACATGCAGGTGCGCGTCATCACCATCAGTGGCGCGTTCTTCTTCGGCACCTCCTCGCTTATGCAGGACAAGGTGGACCGTCTGCTCGGCACGCGCGTGGTGGTGGTTAACTGCACCGGCGCGCCGTTCATGGACATCTCCGCCGTGTTTGCCCTGAGCGAGATGCTCGAAAAGCTCCGTGACGCCGGTGTGCGCGCCGTGCTGGCCGCCACGGACGAGCAGCGTGGTACCTTGGAGGCCTGCAATGTGGCGGGCATGCTGGGCCCGGACGGCATCCACTCCAGCCTCGAAAGCGCCCTCGACGCGGCCATGAGCATCGTCAATTGCAAGCGCGAGCGCGAGGCCGCCAGCGCGACCGGCGCGGTCTGCGGCACTGCCTCGGCCTAGGCTTCTGGCGAGGCGGGGCGCTTTGGTCGCCTAACCTGCCGATTTGATTGCCTGACAAGCCCCCCAGAGTGTGCGTTCTCCTTGCGAGAGGCCGCTTGTGGGGGGCTTTTTTATAGCCGCGACAGGGAATTGCGAAGAAAAAAGCAAAAAAAGATGCGGAGGGCGTTGACATTTCGGGCGTTGGCCTCTAATTGTCTTTCTCGCCGCTTGAGAGCGGCACTTGAAAAGCACGTCGGGATGTAGCGCAGCCTGGGAGCGCACTTGAATGGGGTTCAAGGGGCCGGAGGTTCAAATCCTCTCATCCCGACCACGACGCGAACAGGGGCGGGCCAGCGAAAGCCGGCTCGCCTTTTTCGAGATTTCACGCTGTCGCGCCTCGCATGGTCGAGGCCAAAACCCCAATGATGACAGCGACTATGCCCATATAGCTCAGTTGGTAGAGCGCATCCTTGGTAAGGATGAGGTCAGCAGTTCAATTCTGCTTATGGGCTCCATCAGACACCACAAAGGCCAGTCCGCAAGGGCTGGCCTTTTTCGTTTGACACTACAAATGACACTACATCATGTAGTGTCATCCTCATCTCCAGCCCCTCGCGAAAGGGCGGCCCGCTCCATCACGCCGTTTCTCGCACACAGGGCCACCCCAGCGGATTCGGGATGCAAGTCGTGTCCTTTTCCGGTATCGTCCGGCTGCTTTGCCCGTACGGCACATGCTGCCGCATCCGCACAAGGGGGACTATTGCCAGATTTCGACATGAGGACCATCCTCGCCATTCTTGTTCTCGTCAATTACGCCTGCGCGGGCCTGATGGTGCTGACGGTCAAGGTCAGCGCAAAGCGCTTTGACGGCGTGAAATACTTCCTGGCCAATTTCGTGCTGCTTTCGGCGGGGATCACTCTCGCCCTGTTTCGCCCCCTCATCCCGCAACTGTTTTCCATCATTCTCGCGAACGCCTGCATGTTCGCGGGCATCGTCGCCGTCGCCTTCGGTGCCGGGAGATTCACGGGGCGCGACATTCTGCGCTCGCCGTATTGCGTCTATTCGGCGGTCTTTCTGGTCGCCTATTCGTACTTCACCTATGCTGTGCCGGATATCCGTGTGCGGACTATGCTGTTTTCAGGTATGGTCCTGCCGATCTTCTGCCACATCGCTTTCGTCTTTCTCCGGCCTTCGGATGGCGGACACCACAGGCATTGCATGTTCGCAGGGATCACGTACGTGCTGTTTTCCATTCTCTACATGTTCCGATTCTATTGCGCCTTTGTCGGCGACGACATCCCGGAATACTTCTCCGCGCATTCGCCGGATGCGGTCATCAACATCCTGACCATCATCTTGACTATTTTCCTCATGTATTCCATCCAGCACATGATAGGGCGCAGGCTTTTGGCCGAGCTTGAGTATTTCATGGACGTTCAGTCCGACATGCTGGTGGAAATGAAGGATATGGCGATCAGGGACCATCTGACGGGGATATATAACCGACGCAAGATCGAGGAGACGCTCAAGCGCGAGAGGGAACAGTTCGAGCGGTACGGGAATCCGCTCAGCCTGATTCTGTGCGACATCGACACCTTCAAGGCCATCAACGACACATTCGGGCATGACGTCGGCGACAAGGTGATCGTCCATATCACCGGACTCATCGCAGGGCACAAGCGGGACGCGGACCGGATCGGGCGCTGGGGCGGCGAGGAGTTCATCATCGTCTCCCCGCAGACCACCCTCGAACAGGCAACCATGATGGCGGAGCGGTTTCGGTCGATCGTCGAGTCGAACCAGCCCGAATGCGTCGGGGGCGAGCGGCCGGTCACCATCAGTCTTGGTGTCGCGCAATTTTCGTCTGGAATGTCCGTCGAGGATTTCGTCAAATGTGCGGACGAGGCCCTGTATGGAGCAAAGCAGCATGGCCGGAACCGGGTCGAGGTCTCGCCATGCGCGCATGGTTGACGTGTCTGTGCCTTTTCCTGTGGGCACCGAACCCATGAAAGCGAAAGGCCCCGGTCGATACTGTCGACTGGGGCCTTTCGCTTTCGTTGTGCCGGAATAGGGAAATGTGTTGCTGCCAGCGTCGGCTAGAGCGGCAGGCTGCCCTTCACGGCCAGCGGGATGCCGCTGACGCAGAGGATCACCGTGTCTGCCTGTGTGGCCATGCGCTGGTTTACGGCACCGGCGAGGTCGCGGAAGCGGCGGGCGAGGGCGTTGTCGGGTACGATGCCGCTGCCCACTTCGTTGGATACCACGGCCACGGCGCAGGGGGCGGCGGCGATGGCATCGGCCAGCTCGTCGGCGCGGGCGAGGATTTTCGCGTCGTCCATGTCCGCCATGAGGCAGTTGGTGATCCACAGGGTGATGCAGTCCAGAAGCACCACGTCGGCCTCGGTGGCGGCTGCGGCGAGCGTCTCGGCCACGGCGAGGGGTTCCTCCACGGTGCGCCATCCCTCGCCTCGGCTGTCCTGATGGATGCGGATGCGTTCGCGCATCTCGTCGTCCAGCGCCTGCGAGGTGGCGAGGTAGGCGCGTCGCGGTCCGGCGGCCTCGGCGAAGCGCTGGGCGTAGGCGCTCTTGCCGCTGCGGCAGCCGCCGGTGACAAATATCTTGCGTGTCATGAGTCCTCCCTGTGGCGCGTTGCGCGTCGGCCACAGGCCTAGCATGGAGCGGTCCCGGTGCGCCAGCCCCTGCGCGGGTGTTCCACGTGAGGCTAACGGTTTTCGGTGTGCGTCTCGGGCTGCGATTTCTCGCTGCGGTCCATGCTCTGGCGCTCGGCGTCGCGGTCCGTGCCGAGGGTACGCGTAAAGCCGGAGAAGAGGGAACGGGCCGAGGTCTTGGAGGAAATGCTGGATCTGCAAAGCGTCATGATGCGTGCTCCGTGTGGAAATGGTTGGTTTTGGGCGCAAGGCCGTGAATGTGGATGCGCGGCGCTACGTGCGTGCGGCGCATGGTCGAGAAGGTCATGGCGATGTTGCCGCGGCCGCGGTCCATGGCTGCGACGATTTCCGGGTCGTAGTGCACTCCGCAGAGGCGGCGAATGTCCGCCAGCGCCTGCTCGAAGGTCTTGGGACGGCAGTAGGGGCGATGTTGGAGCATGGCCGAAAGGCTGTCCGCCACGGCGATGACCCGTGCGCCCACGGGGATGGCGTGCCCGGCCAGTCCGCGGGGATAGCCGGAACCGTCCCACCGCTCGTGGTGGTGGCGGATGATGCCCGCGATGCCGTTTCGCGGGGCGAGGCCTCTGATGGGCTGGACGATGTCCGCGCCGATGGTGGGGTGGCGCTTGATCACAAGCCATTCCTCGGGCGTCAGCGGCCCGGGCTTGCGCAGGATGTCGTCCGGGATGCCGATCTTGCCGATGTCGTGCAGGTGTCCGGCGATGTGGATGGTCTCGATCTCGTCGGAGCTCATGCCCAGTTCGCGGGCGAGGATGCGGCTGACGGCGGCGACCTCTTCCGAATGGGTGTGGGTGGAGTGGTCCTTGGCGTCAACGGCGTTGCCGAGCGCTTGTGCGAGGTCATGCCCCGAGAGCCTGAGATCGAGGCAGGTGGCCAGATCGCAGGTGCCCTTATCATGGGCGGCGCAGGCGATGCCGGGGCATCCGGCGACGGGGCAGGTGTTTTTCATGCTGCGAGTTGCTCCATGCCCTTGCGGACCTGTTCGTGGAATTTCGTGTGGCCGAGGCGATGCGCGTTGAGGGTTTCCAGCGCTTCGCCAAGGAGCTTACGGGCGCAGTCCGCCTTGCCGCGCATGGTCAGCACGATGGCGAGGTTGTTTCTGATGCGTGCGCCCGGCAGGGGGGAGGTGCAGGCGCGCGAGCGCATGAGCGCTTGGCGCAGCATGAATTTCGCGTTGGCGAGATCGCCCCGGTTGCAGCGGTCCATGGCCATTTTGTTGAGCTGGCCCATTTCCATGATGGGGTTCATTGTCGATATCCTCGTAACTCGTGATGATTAGGCCTGTTCCAGACAGTTGCGCAGGGACGACACGCCGCAGGAGTGCGAAAGGTGCAGGCGGATGTCGTTGGCCTTGGCGTAGGTGGCCACCTCGCGGCGGGCCTTGTGCGAGACCTGATTGGTGAACACCACCACGAGGTCCGGCTTGCCGAGCTTGGGGGCGATGGAGTTCTCCTTGCCGGTGAAGACCTTGAGGTCGATGCCCAGCTCGCGCGCCGTCAGGATGTAATTCCGCTTGAGTCTGTCCATTCCGCCGATGACTGCCGCACACATGTCGAGTCTCCTGTCTGGCCGCCCCCCGCGTGCGCGGGGGGCGGGTTTCGTAAGCGTTAGATGCGCGTTCCTATCTGGTAGACGATGACTGCCAGCCCGTAGGCGAGGGCCGTGTTGAAGACCACGGAGAAGCCTGCCCACTTCCAGCCAGCCTCGCGGGCCATGACCACCACGGTGACGAAGCACGGGGCGTAGAGCAGCGTAAAGATGATGAGGCTCACGGCGCTCCACATGGAGAATGCCGGATCTTCGGCCAGCTTCGAGGCCAGGCTGTCGGCATCCTCGGGGTCCACCTCGCCGAGCGAGAAGGCCGTGCCGAGGGTCGAGACGACGACTTCCTTGGCAGCGAAGCCGCCCAAGAGGGCGATGTTGGTCCGCCAGTCGAATCCGGCCGGGGCCGTGATCGGCTCGAAGGCCGTGCCCACGCGTCCGGCGATGGAGTTGCGCAGGGTTTCCTCGGCTTCGAGGTTGTCGATGTCGGCCAGCTTGTCCTCAAAGGTGGCGAGGGCCTCGGCCTGCGCACCGGATGCGGTGGCGGCGTCGAGTTCGGCCTGCACGTCACCGCGCATGGACTCGAAGCGAGCGGTCTGGTCCTCGGGCAGGCCGGGGAAGGTCATGGCCGCCCACAGCAGGATGGAGATGGCCAGAATGACCGTGCCCGCCTTCCTGATGTACTGCCAGCCGCGTTCCCAGGTGTGGATGAGCACGCCACGCAGGGTGGGGATGCGGTAGGGCGGCAGTTCCATGAGGAACGGGGTGGCGGGGCCCTTGATGACGGTGTGGCGCAGCAGCTTGGCCACCAGCAGCGCCATGGCCCAGCCCGCGAGGGTGATGACGAACAGCGCGTCCGCCCCGTGCTGCGGGAAGAAGGCCGCGATGAGCAGGATGAACACCGGCACCTTGGCACCGCAGGACATGAACGGCGCGGTGAGGATGGTGGCCAGCTTTTCGCGGGGGCTGCGCAGGGTGCGCGCGGCCATGACGCCGGGCACGGCGCAGCCGCCGGGAATGCCGCCAGAGATGATGAAGGGCATCACCGAGCTGCCGTGCAGGCCGAAGAACTTGAACACGCGGTCCAGCATGTAGGCCATGCGGGCCATGTAGCCGAGGTCTTCGAGGACGGACAGGCACAGGAACATGAACAGGATGAGGGGCACAAAGCCCAGCACGCCGCCCACGCCGTCGATGACGCCGGAAACCACCAGCGAGCGGACAAGCCCGTCGGGCATGGCGGCTTCCACCGTTTCCGACAGCCAGCCGAAGCCGTCCTCGACGTAACCCATGGGAATTTCGCCCACGGCGAAGGTGAGCTGGAACATGCCGTAGAGCACGCCGAGCATGATGATGGGGCCGAGCAGGGCGTGGGTCAGCACCTTGTCCACGGCGTCCGAGATGCGCAGGCGCTCGTGGGTGACGTCCTTGCGCACGACGCCCTGACGCAGCAGCGAGGCGATGTAGCCGTAGCGGTGGTCGGCGATGAGGCTTTCGGCGTCGGTGTTCAGGGTGGCGCGCAGGTGCTCGGCCAGCCTGTCGGACACGGCTTCCAGCTCACGCGAGAGGACGCCCGCGGCGCGGCCGCGAGTGACGATTTCCTCGTCCTTCTCAAGGTACTTGAGGGCCACCCAGCGCGCGGGGAGACGGTCCGTGAGGAAGCGGGCAGCAACGATTGCGCGCTCCATCTCGTCCAGCGCGGCGTCCACGTCCGCTCCGTAGGAGATGCGCAGTGGGGTGGCGTGACCGTTGTGGGCGCGGGCGTGCTGAACGGCCTCGGCGATCATTTCCTGCGCACCCTTGCCGTCGCGGGCCACGGTTTCCACCACGGGCACGCCGAGCAGCGTGGAAAGCCTGCCGGAGTCGAGCGTCATCTTGCGGCGCTTCACCTCGTCCATCATGTTTAGGGCGATGACCACCGGTGCTCCCAGTTCCATGAACTGCACAGCGAGGTACAGACTGCGCTCCAGCGTTCCGGCGTCCACCACGTCGATGACGGCGTGGGGCTTCTCGCCGATGATGAAGCTACGCGCGGCAAGCTCTTCCTCGGTGTAGGGGGTCAGCGAGTAGGTGCCGGGCAGGTCCACGATGCGCAGGCGCGTGCCGTTGACGGTGTGGAAGCCTTCCTTTCGCGTCACGGTGACGCCGGGGTAGTTGCCCACGTGCTGGCGTGCGCCGGTCAGGGCATTGAACATCGTGGTTTTGCCGGAATTGGGGTTGCCGGCAAGGGCTATGGTCAGTTCTTCGTTCATGTCATCCCTCCAGAATCTCGACGCGAATGTGATCGGCTTCGTTGTTGCGCAGCGTCAGGGTGAAATCCCTGAGCCGGAGTGCCACGGGGTCGCGCAGCGGGGCCTTGCCCGTGACGGCGATCTCTGTTCCGGGGATGAGCCCCATGTCGCGGATTCTGCGGCCGAGTTCGCCATCGGCGTGGACGGCGGTGATTCTGGCCCGTGTGTTGACCGGTACCGTTCTCAGCCCTGTTTCGGATGTCATGTGAGCCTCCTTGCCTTTCCCATTGCCGGGAATCGTGTTGCGCTTGCAATTGAAATTCATTTTCAACATGTAGACCTAAAAGAGGCGAACGGAAAGCCGGGCGACCGGCTGATGGTTCGCCAAGAAAACCCCGTGGCGAGTCGCCGGGGGCAGGGGCCTGTTCGCAGGCCGCGTGAGAGACGTTTTATTGAAATTGAAATCCAATGTCAACACGGATTCTCAATACGAAGGCCTTGGGACGTGTGGACGGTCGGTGTCGAATGTAAAAAGAGTAATCCGTTCGCTGTCTATTGACAATGAAATTCATTTTCAATACTCGGGACGGACGGCGGCTGGAGCCGCTTGTGGAACCGTTATGCGTTGCGCATGGCGTGGCGCGGCAATGGGAAGAGCGGGGCGGGTATGACCGGCCCGGATAGGAATCGCAACGCATTCGTCGGGAGAAGGGCGTGAGTATAAGGAAGTGGTTGGTCGCCATGCTTGTCGGCGTGGTAACCGTGCCTATGGGGCTGGCCCTCGTGTTGTTGCGCGAGGGGTGTCTGACGGAACTCGAATGGTTTCTCGCACTGGGTTTCATGGCGTCCATCGTGCTGGCGTGGCCTGTGGCCGCGCTGGTGGCGCATGTGCTGGTGGTGCGGGACATGCGGGAGATGAACGCCTTTTGCCTGCGGGCGCGCAACGGGGAGTATGGCGAAATGTGGACCCTGCCGCCTGAGCGCGAGGACGAGCCGGAGACGGTGCGCCTGCGACGCAACCTCTATTGGCTGGTGCGCGTGGCGGCGCGGCGCGAGGAGTGCCTTGCCACGCGCCTCGACGTGGAGGCACGCAGCAGTCTTGAAAACGAGCGGCTGGCCAGGATGGATCCGCTGACCGGCGTGTTCAATCGCAGGCATTTCGACGAGTATCTCGTAGGCTGCCTCGGCTGCCCTGTGGCGGGACGCGTGTGTCTGCTGTTCATTGATTGCGATGACTTCAAGGCTGTGAACGACGGGCATGGGCACGAGTCTGGAGACGAGGTGCTGCGGCGTCTGGGCGATCTGCTGTCCGGCGCGGTGCGCGACGGGGCGGACTGCGCCTTTCGCTACGGTGGCGACGAATTCGCCGTGGTGCTGCGCGGGCGAGACCGCGAGGACGCGCGCATCGTGGCCGAGAGGGTGCGGGCGCGCTTTGAGCGTGAAGGCTTGTATGGCACCACGCTGAGCATCGGCGTGGCGGAATGCGCGTGCGGCTGCGCGGGGGGCGACGTGGCGCGGCGGCTGGTTGGCGATGCGGATGCGGCGGTCTACGAGGCCAAGCGCCGGGGACGCAACCGCGTGGTGGCGGCGTGGGACTTGCGGCTTGACGCAGAGGCGCGGGAGGTCGTCACCGAGGCATCCTGATTTCTTCCCTCTTGCGCCACGGGCAGGAAACGTCCAAAATCCCGGCATTTCGACGCGCCATTTCGCCGCGTCGCATTCCAGGAGAACAGACGTCATGCCCTGTGCCATATTCGCGCGCAAGTGGGCCATCCTTCTTGCCGCGCTTTTCCTCATCTGCGTCCGTCCCGCCACGGGCGCTGCCCATCCCCATGTCTTCGCCGACAACGCTGTGACCTTCGTCTTCGATGGCGGCGAACTGACCGGAATCCGTCTTGTCTGGCATTTCGACGAGATGTTCGGCGCGACGCTCCTCGAAGACTATGACGCCAATCACGACGGCGCGTTCGATGCCGCCGAACGGCGCACGCTGAAGAGCGAGGCCTTCGACAACCTTCGCAACTACGGCTATTTCACCTATCTGACCGTGGGCGGCACGCGAAAGCCCGTGAGCCAGGTGGCCGACTTCGGAGCCGGAGTGGACGGCGACGGGATGTACTATTCCTTCGTGGTACCCTGTCGCGTTCCGGCGGGTACCGAGGTCCGCCTCGCGGTGTTCGATCCCGAATACTATGTGGACTTCTACACGCCCGAGGATTCGGCCGTGAGCGTCGAGGGCGCTTCTGCCCTCTCGGTTCGCCACGCCGTGGCTCCCAATCCGAATCTCACCTTCTCGACATGGCTCGTCACGCCTACCGAGATAACCCTTTCCTTCCACAAATGATGAAACGCGTTCTGGTTTCGGCAACGGTCCTGTGCTGTCTGGTGCTGTTCGCGGCCTGTGCCTTTGCGGGCAATCCCTTTACCGGCGGGCATGGGACGGATTCCACGGCGCGTTCCGAGGCTGCGCCGGAGCGGGTGGCCCCGGCCCCCGCATCGTTCTTCGCGCCGGTCCATGCGTGGCTCGCCGGGCAGCAGCGCGAGCTGCGCTCCCGCCTGTCCGCAGAGGTGCGCAGGCTGGGCACGCATCCGTCGCCCGTGGAGCTTTCGCTGTTTTTGTGCGTGGCCTTCGCCTATGGCGTGCTGCACGCGGCGGGGCCGGGGCATGGCAAGTCCGTGCTTGCGGCGTATCTGCTGTCGCGCGGGGGCGGCGTGGGGCGGGCGGTCGGCATGGGGCTTGGCATGGGTTGCGCGCACGCGGCCTCGGCTGTGGGGCTGGTCCTCGTCATGCATCTCGCCCTCGATGGGGCGCGCATGAGCGGCGTCTCGCAGGCTGCGGCGCATGTGGAGCGTTCGAGCCATCTGCTGGTGTTCCTTGTGGGATTGTGGCTCGTGGCGCAGGCGCTTCGCGAGCTGCGTCGCGGTCCGCGTGAGGGGGGCGAGGATGTTTCACAACGTGTTTCAGGTGCGCGTGGGGCGGTGGGCGTGGCGCTGGCGGCGGGGATGATTCCCTGCCCCGGAGCGACGCTGATCATGCTCTTTTCCATCGGCCAGAACGCCTTGCCCCTCGGCCTTGCCGCCAGCGCGGTCATGGCCGCTGGCATGGGCACGACCATCGCCGCCGTGGGCGTGGCCGTGGTCAGCGGGCGCAGAGGGACGCTTGCGGCCTCGGGCGCGGGGGCGCGCCGGACCGCCCGGATTCGCGGCCTTCTGGCTGTGGCGGGCGGCGCTGCCGTGGCCGGTCTCGGAGCCGTTCTTTTCCTTGCCGCGTTGTAAGGATCAGGCTGTGGTGCCGCCCAGCGCGTCGCGCACGGCCTCGGAGAGGGTGCCCATGTCGTAAGGCTTGGGGAGCACGGCGCGGATGCCGTGCTGGTCCTTGGCCAGATGGCGCAACTGGTCCGGAAAGCCGGTGCTGACGATGATGGGCGTGGCCGGGCGGATGGCGTTCAGTTCCTGCGCGAGGCGGTCGCCGGTCATGCGGGGCATGGTCTGGTCCGTGATGACGAGGGCGAAGCGCTCCGGGGACTGTGAGAACAGACGCAACGCGTCGAGGCTGTCCGACGTGCCAGTGACCTCGTAGCCCAGCTCGCCGAGCATTTGGCTCAACACGTTGACCATGTCCGGCTCGTCGTCCACCACGAGGACATGCCCTCGGCCCGCGATGGCCTGCGCCGTTTCGCCGTTTTCGGCCTCCGGCGCGGCGGTCGTCTCGGGCAGAAGCACGGTGAAGACCGTCCCGCTACCGGGGGTGCTGCGCACGCTGATGGTGCCGCCCATGCTGCCCACCATGCCGTGGACAATGGATAGGCCCATGCCGGTGCCCTTGCCCTGCGGCTTGGTGGTGAAGAAGGGGTCGAAGATGCGGTCCAGAATGTCCTCGGGGATGCCTACGCCGGTGTCCTCTACGGTGAGCTGGAGGAAGGATTGGCCTGCGGCTGGTCCGTCCGGCGTGGTCTGCGCTTCGCCGAGGCGCACGGTGAGCGTGCCGCCGCTCTGGCGCATGGCGTAGCCCGCATTGGTGCCAAGGTTCATGACGATCTGGTGAATCTGCGTGGGATCGGCCAGCACCGCGCGGCCCCGTGCGCCGATCTCGCTTTCGATGGCGATGGTGGCGGGCAGGGTGGAGCGTAGCAGTTCCAGCACTTCCTCCACGGCCGGTGCCAGTTCCACGCGGCGGCGTTCCGGTTCGCGGCGGCGGCTGAAGATCAGAATCTGGTTGACCATTTCCCGTGCGCGACGCGCCACGGTACGGATGTGTTCGAGGTTCGTGTGCGGGCGGGTGCCGGGTTCCGCGCGCAGCAGCGCCAGCTCCGCGTAGCCGAGGATGGCGGCGATGATGTTGTTGAAGTCGTGGGCGATGCCGCCGGCCAGCGTGCCCAGTTCCTCCATTTTTTGCCGCTGGCGCAATTGCGCTTCCATGCGCAGTTGCTCCGTTACGTCGCGCGTGACCTCCACGTAGTTGGTGACGCGTCCGTCCTGATCGACAATCGGCGACACGGTGACGTCCACCTCGTAGAGCGTGCCGTCCTTGCGGCGGTAGGTGGAGTGCCCGCGCCATACCTCTCCCTTCTTCAGCCCGTCCCACAATTCGCGGTAGAAGGCCGCGTCCTGCCTGTCCGAACGGATGATGGCGCAGTGGCGTCCCACAAGCTCGTCGAGAGCGTAGCCGGACATGCGCAGGAAGGATGGGTTCGCGTATTCCATGTTGCCGTTGGTATCGAGGATGAAGATGCCGTCCTCGGTCTGCTCGATGGCGGTCATCAGCCGCATGCGGGCGTTGAGCTCGCGTTCGAGGTCGCGCGTGCGCTCGTGCACGCGGCGACGCAGGGAACGGTTCCACGCGATGACGCCCGTGAAGAGCATGAGCAACAGCGCCGCGCCCGCGCCCACGAAGTACCAGAAGCGCTTGTTCTGAAGGAAGAAGGAGACGTAGTTCTGATCGAGGGTGACCCAGCGGCGGAAGATGCGGTCCCGATCGGCCGGGGTGATGGTGTCCAACCCTTTCTGGATGATCTGCGCGAGCATGCGGTCGTCGGCGCGCACGGCGATGCGGTTGAAGATCTTGAAGTCCGTGTGCCCGGCCACGCGCAGGTTGGTGATGCCCTTGTCCTCGATGTAGTAGCTGGCCTGCGGCAGGGAGATGATGGTGGCGTCGATTTCGTCGAAAGAGACGTGCAGGAGCGCCGCGAGGTAGTTGTACACCGGCTGGATGTGCAGGTCCGGGTGGTGGCGGCGCACGAAGTCGATGACCGCGTACTGCTTGGGCAGGGCGAGGTCCATGTCCTGCATGGTGTCCAGCGTGAGGAAGCGCTTTTGGCTCTTGTTGACGAGGATGACCGTGGGCAGTTCCAGATAGGGCCGGGTGAAGACCATGTAGTCGATGCTGGCGGGATTGGCGGCGAAGGCGGGGATCATGTCCACCTCTCGCGATTGCGCCTTATCCAGCAATTCCTTGAGATTCTTGGACTCGACCACCGTGAAGCGCATGTGCAGGCGCTCCTCCAGCAGGTGGAGGTAGTCGGCCACCATGCCCCGATACTCGCCGCGCGCGTCGAAGAATTCGAGCGGCTTGCTCGACGGCGTGGCCCCCACGCGGACGGTGCCGCGCTCGGAAATCCAGCGGCGCTCATCCGGCGAGAGCGGATCGGTCCAGCCCGCAGGGCGCGAGGCGTACCACGTGCCCAGTGCGAGGGTGGCCAGCAGAACGATGATGACGGCGAAGACGCGCTTCGCGTGACTATTCATGGACATGGGGTCTCCGGGGCGTTGCGGTCCGCGGTGCCGATGGGGCCTTGTCCGTGGCTGGTGCGCCTTTGCGGACTTTCGCGGACTCGACATTGCGCGTAAAATCGTTCATTGCTGCCGGTCAGGCAGGGTCGGAAGGGCAACGCGGCGGCGGTTTCGGACGCAACGGAGGAGCGATGGCAAGGATTCTCGTTCTGGACGACGATCCAGACATTTCGAATATCATTTCGCAACTGGCCGAGGATGCCGGACATGCGTCGGTCATCGCATCCTCGCTGGCCGAAGGACTTGCCGCGCTGCGTGGTCCGGCGGTGGATCTCGTGTTTCTCGACGTTCGCCTTCCGGATGGAAGCGGTATAGACGCGCTCCCGGAAATCCGCAAGGCGTCCTCCCGGCCGGACGTGATCATCATCACCGGCCTCGGCGATCCTGACGGCGCGGAACTCGCCATCAAGAACGGCGCGTGGGACTACATCGAGAAGACGAGCACGCTTGCGCAGATTGCCGCGTCAATGGAGCGCGCCCTGGCCTACCGCGAGAAGCACCGCCAGCCTCGGGCGCTTGGCATCGCCCGGCGCGAGCTGGTGGGCGAAAGCCCCGCCCTCATGGCTGTGCTCGAAAACGTGGCCATTGCCGCCAGTGGCGACGCGGGCGTGCTCATCACCGGGGAGACCGGGACCGGCAAGGAGGTCGTGGCCCGCACCATCCACGACAACAGCCATCGCAATTCCGGTCCCTTCGTCGTGGTGGACTGCGCGGCCCTTTCCGAGACGCTGGCCGAGGGCGAACTCTTCGGGCACGTCAAGGGCTCCTTCACCGGCGCGCACGCCACGCGAACCGGTCTCGTGGGGCAGGCCGACGGCGGGACCCTGTTCCTCGATGAGGTGGGCGAATTGCCGCAGAGCGTGCAGGCCACCTTTCTTCGCGTCCTGCAGGAGCGCCGCTATCGTCCGGTCGGTTCCACGCGTGAGGAGGTGAGTGACTTCCGCCTCGTGGCCGCCACCAATCGCGATCTCGCCGCCATGTGCGAGGACGGCTCCTTCCGCAGCGACCTCTATTACCGCATCAAGTCCTGTCACATCGCCATGCCGCCCCTGCGCGAGCGTGTGGAGGACGTGTCGCCCATCGCCATTTACCATCTTTCCCGCCTGTGCCGTCAGTACGGCATTGCCGACAAGACGCTCTCAGACGAGATTCTCGCCGTGCTGGCCCATTACGACTGGCCGGGCAACGTCCGCGAACTGGTGCAGACGCTGGAGCGGACCCTCATGCGCGGACGTGGTGAGGAGGTTCTCTATCCCGAGCATCTGCCCGTGGACGTGCGCGCCCGCGCCGCTCGCCGCGCCATGGAACGCGCCGTTGAGAATCCAGATGCCTGCGCCCCGGTCGTCGTGGCTGGGTCCTTCTCCGACCGACTGCTTTCCGGAAGCCTCCCCGGCTTCAAGGACTACCGCCGTCGCTGCATCTCCCATGTCGAGGAAAAATACCTCGAACGCCTCATGTCCGACGCTGGCGGCTCCATCAAGGAGGCCTGCCGCCTCTCCGGCCTGTCGCGCACGCGGCTCTACGTGCTCATGAAGGAGCACGGCATCACCCGCGACGGCGAATCTGAGTAGCGCGGGCGCGCAGGGCGAGGCCTCCGGCGGCCGGGGCTTTGCCCCGGACCCCAGTCAAGGAAATGATTTCCTTGACAATCCTCACTAGGGCTTCGTCGCGCAAAGCCGCACGGTGCGCCACGGGCAGACGGCCTATCGCATATCGGGGTTCCAAGGGGCCAGCGGCCCCTTGGCCAGCGGAGCTAACGGCTTGCATGTGGCCGTGAACGATACGCCCCCGCAACGGCTCCGCAAACGACACGCCACGCCACCGCGCCACCCGGCGATCTCCTGAAAATCCGCGCCACAACGCAGTCTTTGCGAAAGCAGGCGAATTGGGGTACATGGTGACCAGTGCCTGCGGCCTCCGCGACCGTTCCGGTCCATTCTCGTCTGCACTCCTCTTCCTCGTCATCTCGCATGGTCCTCTTGGAAAAACGGGCTGTGTTCACAAAAGCGGGACAATCCCGTTTCGGTGAACATGTTGTTCCGTGTTTGGGGACGTTTTTGCGGTGTGGGGGAGGGGTGCGACGGGGCGCAGGCGGTGGGTTATTTTGATAACATGCCGCTGTGAAAGGGTATTTTCACGTTGGCACTGTTCGTGATGAGAAACGTTCCGTCCGGGCACCCGAGTGGTGCATCGCGGGACACCGAGTTTGTGGAGGGGGCCGGGCGTGGGGTCCGGCCCTGCCGCGAGACGGCTGTACAATCTAACTGCCAGAGGAATGTGATCCGATGAAGAAGATTCTGTCCGCCCTGCTGTGCATGTTTGCCGTTCTGGGCCTTGCGGCCTGCAACGACGACGCGGGCAAGGCCGAGACCAAGTCCGTCGAGTTCAAGTTCGCGACGCAGCACCCCGTGGAGCACATGGCCCACAAGGCTGCCGAGCGCATCAAGGCCCGCGTGGAGAAGGAGACCCAGGGTCGCGTCACCATCAAGATCTACCCCGCCAACCAGCTTGGCGATGCGTCCCAGATCTATGAGGAAGTCATCCGCGGCTCCATCGACATCGCGCACATCACCGTGCCCGACCAGTACGACTCTCGCCTCGGCATCGGCTTCATCCCCTACATCGCGCGCGACTACGATCAGATCCGCGAGGTGTTCGCCAAGGGTTCCTTCATCGACACCGAGATGGCCAAGATGCACGACGCCCTTGGCGTCAAGTTCTTCTCCTACTTCGGCGAGGGCTTCATCGGCGTGGGTGCCGTGGAACCCGTCGAGAACATGAAGCAGCCCGGCGTGGAAAAGGGCATCATGATCCGCGTGCCCGGACTCGACGTGTTCAAGTTCGGCGGCGAGGAGCTTGGCTTCCGCACCACCTCCATTCCCTACTCCGACACCTACTCCGCGCTGCAGACCGGCGTTGTGAAGGGCTGGATCGGTGGACCGCCGAACCTCAACTACCTCGGCTTCCGCGACGTCATCAAGCACTACTACCAGTACAACGTGAACTTCGAGTCCACCCAGTACGTGATGAACAAGGCCAAGTTCGAGGCGCTCTCCCCCGAGGATCGCAAGATCGTCGAGACCGCCTTCGTCGAGGAGGCCCAGCAGAGCTTCCTGATGGCCGAGAGCGAAGACCAGATGTACCGCAAGAAGCTTGAAGAGGCGGGCATCGAGGTGACCGTGTTCACCACGCAGGAGCTTGAGGAAATGGCCAACTACGTGCGCGAGCACGCCTGGCAGCGCCTTGAGAAGAATCTGACCCCCGAGCTGGTCAACGGCCTGCGGGGTTCCTACAAGTAGTTCCGACAATCATAGGCAGAACGCTTCAACCTCCATGCGAAGCGCCGGGGGCGGCGGACATCCTTCCACAGGTCCGTCGCCCCTTCCTGCCTCTTCCACACACGGGGGACCGCCGTGACGAGTCTTGACAACATCCAGAGCCTCGGCTTCTGGAAGACCCTCAACCATTTCCAGAAATTCGTGATGGCCTCCACGAGCATCCTCATCGTGCTCATGATCTGCGTGGCCGTCGTTGCCCGCTACATTTTTCAGTCCGACTTCTACGGCTCCGAGGAACTCATCTCCATGCTGGCCTTTTGGCTGTACTTCATGGGCGCGGCACAGGGGAGCCACGACCGTAGCCAGATTTCCGCCGACATCGTGTCCTGCTACATCCACGACGAGAAGCGCCGCCGCGCCATGCACATCGTGAAGGACGTGGTGACGCTTGGCGTGTGCCTGCTGGTGACCTTCTGGGCGCTCAAGTTCGTGGCCTGGGGCTTCAAGATGCATCCCAAGTCGCCGGTGTTCCGGCTGCCCATGCTCATCCCGCACATCGCGGTGGGCCTCGGTTTCGTTCTCATGTCCTGGTACCACTTCGTGTATCTCGTTCAGGACATCCGCACCCATGTCCGGCTGGTCCGTGCGGACCGCTAGTCAAACGCATTCAGGACGGGGAACAATCACATGACCATTGCCATAGCCATGACCATCCTCGTGGTGACGCTGTTCATAGGCGTGCCCATTCCGTTCGCCTTCTTCAGCTCCGCCGCGTACCTCATATACACGGGCGGCTACGATCCCAGCTTTCTTCTGCCCTACGGCTTTTCCAAGATGAACTCCATCGTGCTGCTGACCATCCCGCTGTTCATCATGGCGGGCGGCGTGATGGACAAGGGCCGCATCGGCGACAAGCTCGTCGACGTGGTGGACACCATCGCCGGACGCATCCGAGGCGGCCTCGGCGTGGTCACTGTCGTGACCTGCGCCATCTTCGGCGCGGTGTCGGGAAGCTCGTCGGCCACCGTGTCGTGCATCGGCTCCATCATGATGCCCAAGCTCAAGCGTGCGGGCTATCCCGTGGGCCATGCCGCAGCGCTGCTGGCCAGCTCCGGCGTGCTGGGCATCCTCATCCCGCCGAGCATGCTCATGATCCTCTACGCGTGGATGGGCAACCAGTCCGTGCTGGCCTGCTTCCTCGCGGCGTTCACTCCGGGCCTCATCCTCACGGTGCTGCTGTCCGCGGTGAATCTCTTCCTGCTGCGCAACAACACCGAAATCGAGGTGCGACCCGCCGAGAGCTTTGGTGCCACGGCGCGCCAGTTTGCCTCCAAGAGCGCGAAGGCCTCGCCCGCGCTCATGATGCCGGTGATCATCCTCGGTGGCATCTACGGCGGCTTCATGACGCCCACCGAGGCGGCCGCAGTGGCGGTCATCTACGCCATTCCGGTGGCCATGTTTATCTACAAGGGCCTCAAGACGCGCGACCTCGTGGCTACGCTCATCGAGTCCGCCACCACCACCGGCGTGATCATGGCCATGATGTTCGCGGTGATGATTCTCTCTCGCCTGTATATCATGGAGAACCTGCCCGAGCAGATCATGGGCGTTCTGACCTCCGTGTCCGAGAACAAGTACGTCATCATGCTCATGATCAACGTGTTCATGATCATCATGGGCATGCTCATGGACGACGTGTCCGGCGTGCTGCTGGGCACCCCGATCCTTGTGCCGCTGGTCACCCAGCTTGGCGTGGACCCCATCCATTTCGCGGCCATCATGGGCGTGAACCTCGGGCTGGGCAACGTCACGCCGCCCACCGCGCCGCTTCTGTACCTGTCGGGCCGCATCGCTGGCGCGCCGGTGAACCAGATGATGCGCACCACCATCTATCTCATCATTTTCGCGTGGTTGCCCACACTTCTCATCACAACCTATATTCCCGAAGTGTCCCTTGGTCTGGTACACTGGCTCATGGGCAACTAACGGGCATTCAAGGAGAAGGTGATGGAAAGCATCCGCGAACTGTATCGCATAGGGGTGGGGCCGTCTTCCAGCCACACCATGGGACCGCGCAAGGCGGCGGAACGGTTTCTCGCCGCCAATCCGGGGGCGCAACGCTTCCGGGTGACCCTCTATGAGTCCCTCGCCGCGACGGGCAAGGGGCACCTTACGGACTGGGCCGTCAACGACGTGCTCGGCTCCGAGCGGACCGAGGTGATCTGGAAGCCGGACGAGAAGCTCCCCATGCATCCCAACGGCATGCGCTTCGAGGCCCTCGGCGCGGACGACGCGGTCATCGCGTCGTGGACCGTGTATTCCGTGGGCGGCGGAGCCATTCGTGAGGAAGGGCAGACGGCGGGACTGACGGCGGGCGTCTACGACCTGCCGGACATCACCTCAATCATGGAAATGTGCGCGGACAAGGGCATCGACTACTGGGAATACGTGGCCCGGTGCGAAGGTCCGGAGATATGGGATTTCCTGCGCGAGGTGTGGGGTGTCATGACGGCCGCCATCGCGCGCGGACTCAAGACGCAGGGCGTGCTGCCCGGTTCGCTGGGCCTTCGGCGTCAGGCGTGGAGCTACTACCGCAAGACCAAGCACTCCGGGCCTGATCTCCAGCAGACCGGCAAGGTTACCGCCTACGCGCTGGCCGTGGCCGAGGAGAACGCTGCAGGTGGCGTCATTGTCACCGCGCCCACCTGCGGGGCCAGCGGCATCGTTCCCGCCGTGCTCCACTATCTGAAGGAAATCCACGACGACCTCGATGATGACGACATCCTCAAGGCGCTGGCCACGGCCGCCCTGTTCGGCAACGTCATCAAGCACAACGGCTCCATCTCCGGCGCGGAGGTGGGCTGTCAGGGCGAGGTCGGTTCGGCCTGCGCCATGGCTGCGGCCGCTGCGGCCCAGCTCATGGGCGGCAGTGTGCGCCAGATCGAGTACGCCGCCGAGATGGGCCTTGAGCATCACCTTGGCCTGACCTGCGACCCCGTGGACGGACTGGTGCAGATTCCCTGCATTGAGCGCAACGCCTGCGCGTCCACCCGCGCCCTGTCGCGCGCGCAGATGGCCATCTTGTCCGACGGCTTCCACCGCATCACCTTTGACGAGGTGGTGGCGGTGATGAAGCAGACCGGCCATGATTTGCCGAGCCTGTACCGCGAGACGTCCACCGGCGGTCTCGCCAAGGCCTACGGAGACCGCGCCCTCAAGAAATAGCCGCTTCCGCCGGATACGATACGCGACTTCGGACGCCCGTTCCGCAGCCCCAACCGGGGATGTGGGACGGGCGTCTGCCGTTTGTGGCGCTACGGATGACGCCGCTTCCGCCGTCGTGCTAGGATTCGGGAAAAGCCGTGCGCGAAGGGCGGATTTGGCCCCTGTGCGGAATGTGGAGGACGCGATGCGCGGATATCTGAAACTTGTGGCGTGGGGGGTGATGCTCGTGATGTTCGGGACCGGGCACGTGGTGGCGGAGGAGGGCGGCGAGCCAGCGGGGCAGACGAGGAAGGCCGAGGCCACATTCGCGGGTGGATGCTTCTGGTGCATGGAGCATCCCTTCGACGAGGAGGTGGGCGTTCTGGAGACGATTTCTGGGTATACCGGCGGGACCAAGGAGCGTCCGAGCTACGCGGAAGTGTCGTCAGGAACGACGGGGCATGCCGAGGCCGTGCGGGTGGTCTACGATCCGGACCGCGTGTCCTATGCGCGGCTCGTGGACATCTTCTGGCACAACGTCGATCCCGTGGATGCGGGCGGGCAGTTCTGTGACCGGGGCAGTCAGTACCGCAGCGGCATCTTCTATCACGACGACGAGCAACGGAGCATTGCGGAGAAATCCCGCGCGGCGCTCGATGCGTCAGGCCGCCTGCCCGGACCGGTTGTTACGCAGATCGTGCCCGCAGGGCCATTCTGGCCCGCCGAGGCCTACCATCAGGACTACTCCAGCCGCAATCCGCTGCGTTACCGCTTCTATCGCCACGGCTGCGGGCGCGACGCGCGCCTTGAGGAGCTGTGGGGAAAGCCCTGACGCGTCGGATTTCGATGGTCATTCCCCACCGCCCCGCACAAGGCGTGATTGGCCAAGGCCGGTGAGCAGCCAGTCCACGGAGGTGCCGGTGCGCATGCCCACGGTGATGAGCCAGTCCGGGGGGATGCGTTCGTTCTTTTTGGCGTTGGAGATGGACGCCGAGGAGACGTTGAGGAATTCGGCCAGTTCGCGGAAGGTCGCGCTGTCCGTGGCGGATTTCAGGCGTTCCAGCACGTTTTCCGCGGCGCGCAGGGCATCGGTGCGGCTCATGTCGCGCACGGCGACGTACATGCGCGGTTCGTCGAAGAACGCGTCGTTGAAGTGGGCGCGGATGAACACGCGGGTGTAGCGTCGGCGCATGTTGCGCACCCGGCATTCGAAACTGGCGGGCTTTTTGAGCGTCATGACCTTGCGCATGGTTTCCTGCGCGGTGGGCAGGTCGTCCGGGTGCAGGATGTCCACGATCTGCGTGAGGTCCTGCGCCACCTGACCGGAATCGTCCGGCGTGGCGAGCACCGGCGGAGAGAGCAGCCGCATGCTGCGGCGGATGATGTTGCCCTGCGAGTCGATGACGATGAGCGCGTCGCAGTCGCTGTCGCCGAGTTCGCGCATGTAGGTGGTTTCCTGCTCCACCTGCGCGGTGATGTCCTTGCAGATGCCCACCAGTCCGATGACGTCGCGGTTGGCGTCGTCGAAGACGGGGCGGCGGACCACGCGGTACCAGCGGTCCTGCCCTGTGAAGTGCTTCGCCATGGGCGCGACGATCTCGCGCCGTTCCTGAAAGACGTGAATGGCCGCCTGAATGAGCGGGCGGGCCAGATCCTCGGGCAGGAAGTCCGTTTCCGAGCGGCCGATGATGTCGTCGTGCGCTAGCCCGAAGGCCGTGCAGTAGGCCTCGTTGGCGGCGACCATGCGGTGGTCGCGCCCCTGCACCCATGCGATGTCGGGCAGGGCGTGGACGATGGGCGAGAAGTCCTTGGCCAGACGCGGCGACTGGGGAAATCCGAGTGGCAGAAAATAGCCGGAGAAGACGAGCGCCCGGTCCGAGGCGTCGCGCACCGGCTGCACCGTGAACAGGAAGGTCAGCGGCGCGCCGGTCTTGGTGCGCAGGGTCACCTGTCCGCGTTCGATGCCGCCCCGGCGAAGCATGGCCTTGATGGTGCGCCGGTCCTCCGGGCTGTAGTAGAGCTCGCCGGTGTTGGTGGCCAGCACCTCTTCGCGGGTGTAGCCGCACATGGCGCAAATGGCCTCGCTGACGTCGAGAATGGTGCCGTCCGGGGTGATGGTGAAGCCCATGCCCTCGTCGTCGTGCCCCAGCGGATGCAGCGGCCGCCCCTGCGCAACGATGATGTTCGGCCGCTCATCCGTGGAGAGTATCTCGATGCCCTGCCAGCGGACCTGGCGTACGCCGGAGCCGTCGCGCGTGCGCATGCGCAGGACGACCTCCGCCATGTGCGTGGTGCCCATGGCGTGGGCGATGGCTCCGCGAAGCGTATCCAGTTCCGCCGGTTCCACGAGGTCGAGGATATTGCGCCCCAGTACGTCCTCCTCGTCCAGCCCCCGCTTGTCGAGATAGGCGCGGTTGACGAAGAGTACCTGTCCTTCGCGTTCGAAGATGATGCCGCAGTCGCGGGACTTCGAAAGTCCGGCGGCGTAGAAGTCCAGAGCGTCCATGTTTGCTTTCCCCTTGTCACGTCGTCGCGCCGCGCACGGGCCGGAGGTCCGTGTGCGGCGTGAACGGATCTTGCCAGAGAGTTCACGAAAAGTGAATCACAAGCTGCCCAGTTCATGAATCGTGAATGAATTGCAGTGCGCAAAGACTTGCACATGGCGGATTTTGGGGTAGTCTGTGCCCGTTTTTCGCACTCGAACGGGTACGCATGTACCCGACACAACACGCATAAGATCACAGCAAACATGGAGGGGGCGTCTTGAGGAAATTGCTTTTCGGCCTGTGCGCCGGCTTTGTCACACTGCTTCTGTGCGGCGCGCAGGCGTTTGCCGCCGGTTACGGCATCTATGAATGGAGCGCGCGGGGCAATGCCCTTGGTGGCACGCTCATCGCCCGCGCGGACGATCCGAGCGCCGTGGCCTACAACCCCGCAGGCATCACCCAGCTGCCCGGCGTGAACGTCATGGGCGGCGTGACCGCCATCGCCCCCAACGCCACCGTGCGTACCAACGGCAGGGGCGAGGACGGCAAGGGCGCCAACTCCATCTGGGGTATCCCGCACGCCTATTACACCCACCAGCTGAGCGACAGCGCGTGGTTCGGCTTCGGCGCGTTCTCCCGCGTGGGCCTCGGCACCGAGTACATCGACGACGAGAAGTGGGGCGGCCGCTACAACTGCACCTACGCAGGCCTCAAGTCCGTGTCCTTCAACCCGAACCTCGCATTTAAGGTCACCGATGCCCTGTCCGTCGCGGCGGGTGTCGAGATCATCACCATGGAGTTCGCTTACGACAAGGCTGCCAATCTCAATGCCTCCGGCAGTCTGCCTCCCTCGTCCGATCCGGCCTTCTATGACGTGAAGACCAAGACCCGTGCCACGGGCTGGGCGCCGGGCTGGAACCTCGGTCTGCATTACAAGCCTCTCGACTGGCTGGCCTTCGGTGCCACCTACCGCAGCCAGATCGACCTTACCGTCGAGGGTAAGACGCATTTCTCCGCCAATCCCGGTGCTGCCGCTGTGATCGGCGGTTCCGCGCCCCTTCAGAGCATGTTCGGCCATCGCACCAACACCAAGGGCACCGAGCCGATTCCGGCCGCCACGACCTTTGGTGTGATGGTTAAGCCCATCGACCGCCTGAGCATTGAGGTGGACGCCGTCCACACCGACTGGAGCTCCTATTCGCATCTGACCTTCGAGTACGATAACGCCCTTGGCGAAAGGACTTCCGAGAAGAACTGGAGCGACGCGTGGCGTTATCAGGTCGGCGCGGAATACCGCCTGCTCGACTGGCTCGACCTGCGCGCGGGCTATATTTTCGACGAGTCGCCCATCAATCCCGATTACGCCGACTACGCCGTGCCTGCCAATGATCGCCAGATGCTCACAACCGGTGTGGGCATGCGCTTCGACGAGTGGACCGTGGACCTGTCGTACGGCTACCTGTGGATGAAGAATCGCGACATCAAGGCCCGCCCCGCCGAGGGCGTGCTGGACTCCACCATCGAGGGCGGACATTCGCACCTCATTGGTCTGTCCGTGGGCTACTCGTTCTAGCCGATTCGATACCGACGACTAACGGGCCGCGGGAGGAAACTCCCGCGGCCTTTTTCGTGCTGTCGGGCCAACCGTGACAGCGACCCTGGCGGTCGTGGAGCATTGGGCAGGGCGTATCGTTCGTTGACGGGTGCAAGACGTAGGCTCCGCCGGCCTAGGGGCCGCTGGCCCCTAGGAACCCCGACATGCGATAGGCCGTCTGCCCTTGGCGGACCGTGCGGCTTAGCGCGACGAAGCCCTAATGAGGATTGTCAAGGAAATCATTTCCTTGACTGGGGTCCGGGGCAAAGCCCCGGCCGCCGGAGGCCTCGCCTCGCCTCGCCCCGCGCAGCGTCCCAGCCCGTCCCTATGCGTCGTCACCGACTGGCGTTCCGGCCAGCGCGGCGCGCAGCCAGTCCGCGGCGGGGCCGAGGGCGCGCCCGCGCGGCCAGATGAGGAAGAGCGGGGCTTTGATGTCTGCGCCTTTGAAGTCGAGGTGCAGTTCCACGAGGCGGCGTGCGGCAAGGCTTTCGCGGGTGAGCGGGGTCGGCAGGAAGGCCCAGCCGACTCCGGCCTCCACGATGCTCCGGATGATGAAATAGTTTTCGGCGAGCCAGCAGGTTCGCCCGATGACCTCTTCCTCCCCGAGGCGCTCGCCGCCCCGGCTGGTGGGGATGATTTCCCGGTGCTCGGCGAGGTCGTCGGCGGAGACGAGGGACAGCGCCGCAAGCGGGTGGTCGGGCGCGACCACGGCGGAAAATTCGAGGTTGTGCAGCAGGCGGTAGTTCAGCCCGCGCGGCGCGCCGGGGGCGAGCGGCGTCATGAGGCCCATGTCCGCCCGGCCCGAAGCGACAAGTTCCGCGACGTCGCCAAGGGCGGCGAAGAGGCATTCCAGTTCCACACGCGGGTACTGGCGGCTGAAATCGCCGAGAACGCGGTTCAGGAAGGGCGGCGGAGCCATTTCGTCCGTGGCGAGGATCACCCGGTGCTCGATGCCGGAGGACAGGGAGCGGGCGCGTTCGACCATGTCTCGTCCCCTGTCGAGGATGTGGCGCGCGTCGGAGAGGAGCGCCGTGCCCGTCGTGGTCAGCACGGGCAGCTTGCCGCTGCGGTCGAAGAGCTCCACCCCGAGGTCGATTTCGAGGTTCATGATGGCGGTGCTCACGGCGGACTGCGCACGGCCGAGACGACGGGCGGCGGCGGAGAAGGAGCCTTCCTCGGCGGCAGTGACGAAGGCCCGGAGCTGTTCGAGATTGGGTTCCATGACGGATGTCCTTGTTCGCTGGAAATGGACGAGGTTTATCTATCTGTTTTTCAGATGGTAGCTGACTGGAAATTGCCTGTAAATGAGATAATGACTCCGTTCCGACGGCTGGGCGATGTTGGAATGCATACGCGCCAATGTCCTGCCGTCGCGAACATATTCCATTTTCCGAGAGGTTACGACGAATGAGAACCGCGAACGACCGTTTGCGTCATGCCATCCTTTTCGAGCTTGGCGGCCTGTTCATCGCCGCCCCCGTCGCCGCGTGGGCGACGGGCAAGCCCATTTCACACACGGGCGTGATGAGCATCAGCCTGAGCCTTGCGGCCATGGTCTGGAACTGCGTCTACAACTGGCTTTTTGACCACATGCTGGTGTGGCTTGGCCGCCGTGTGGACCAGCGCCCGGTGTGGATGCGCACGCTGCATGCGCTGGCTTTTGAGGTGGGCTTCATGCTGCTCACGCTTCCGGGCGTGGCGTGGTGGATGGACATGCCACTCACGCACGCGCTGGTCATGAACATTGGATTTTCCAGTTTCTTCATGTGCTACGCCTTCGTGTACAACTGGGGTTACGACATCGTCTTCCCCTGCCCGGTGGATGCCGAGGCCTAGGCCTGCGGCGAAGCGACGAACGCGACGAAACGGGGCGGTTCCTTTGGGAGCCGCCCTTTTTTTGCGCTCTGGGTGGCGGTCAGGCGAGGAGGTCGCGGACCTTGGCGTTGGCCTCGGAGACGCGCTCGGAGAGCAGGTTGACGATGAAGCGGTGGATGGCCTCGGCGAGGTGGGGAATCTTGGCCTGCACCTGATGCAGCACCTTTGTGGACAGACGGTAGAGGACGCAGTCCTCGGCGGCGACGATGGAGGCTGAGCGCGGCGCGGACGTGTAGATGCCCATCTCGCCGAAGGCGGTGCCCGGCCCCATCTTCTTGAGGCGCAGGACCTTGCCGCCTTCCAGTTCGAGCTGCACGTTCACCATGCCGGACTCGATGAAGTACATGGCGTCCGACGGGTCGCCCTGCCGGAAGACGGGAGCGCCCTTCTTGACCTGCACGCGTTTGAGCACCCGCATGAGCAGCGGAATGTAGCGGGGTTCGGGGAAGACGGGTTCGAGGAGCTTCGGCAGGCTTTGGCGATCCACGGCGAGGAGGTCCGCGTCGTCGAGGAGGTGGTCCTCGGCCCATTCCATGGCGTAGTCGAGGGAGGTGACGGTAAGTGAGTGGCGTTCCGGGGCGTTGAGAACGCAGCCGACGGTCTTGAGTTGTTCTTCAAGCTCGAAGGGCATGTTGGTGAAGACGAGAGTGAAGCCGTGCTTGGCGGCCATCTGCTGGAGCTTGGTGAAGGAGAGGGCCACCGACGAATCGAGGCCGCCGATGAAGGTGAAGTCGAGCAGAAGGAAGCGCAGCGGTGGGCGGTTCGTGTCGCGCAGGCGGGCGCGGATGCGGCGCAACAGATTGCTCGTGGTGCCAAGGAAGATGAAGCCCTGCAGGGTGATGACGTGAATCTGCGCGCCATGCTCCTTGAGCACTCGGAACTGCGCGGGGGCGCGGTCCACGTTGCTGTGGAAGTGCTCGCCGGAGACCTCGTGCTTGATGACACTCATGGAGCCGTAGCGTCCGGCGGTGACGAGCATGGCAAGACCAGCGCCCACGCCCACGCCTACCAGCAGGCCGAGGCTCGCCGTGAGCAGGAAGACGAGCACCAGCAGCGCGTAGTCGCCCTTGTGAGTGAAGCGGGCGCGGGTTTCCACCAGCCAGCGCCACATGAGGGATAGACCGAGGCATACGAGCAGCCCCACCGGTACGAAACGTGGGATGTACGGGATGAAGAGATGGGCGGAGAAGAGCGCGCCGATGCAGACGAGAGCGGCCACGATGCCCGCCACGGCTCCCTGCGCGCCAAGACCCTTGTTGGCGAGGCTGCGCGACAGGGCGAGGGAGCCGGGAATGCCGCCAGCGAGGCCCGAGAGTAGATTGCCCATGCCGATGCCCATGTATTCTCGGTTCAGGTCGATCTCGCGGCCCATGACGATTTCGAGTTCCGTGATCTTGAGCATGGTTCCGGCCGTGAGCAGGCCGACGAGGGCGGCGATGTAGCCAGCGTTGTCCACGATGGCACCCAGATTGACGAGGGCGCGTATGTCCACGGAATAGATGTCCCAGAATCTGTCCTGTGCGAAGGTCGGGAAGAGCCAGCCGTTCATGCGGGCGGTTTCGATGTCCATGCCCGCGAGGAAGAAGCCGCCGTGCGCGGCCCCGATGCCGAGAAGGAGCAGGGCGAAGAGCAGCCCTGGGCTTTTGATGCCGCGCAGAACGACGAATAGGAGCAGTCCGAAGCCCAGCCCAGGGAGCCACTTGAGGCAGATGCCATCCTCGAACATGCGCAGAAGCAGGGAGAGATCGTCCACGCATCCCGTGCCATGGGCAATGGCGAAGCGCAGGACGAGGAAGCCCACTCCCGCCAGTACCCCGCCCACGGCGTGGATGGGGATGAAGCGAATCCAGTCCCCGGCACCGAGTCCACCCACTAGCCAGAGGCAGAACCCCGCAAGTACGGTGGTGATCATGATGGCGGCGGTGGTCGTGGTGGCCAAGGCGAGCGGAGCGGCGTCCGCAGGCATGGCGGAATGGATGCCGATGGAGAGCAGGAAGAGCACTACCGCGGCCATGGATTCCGGCCCGGCGAGTGCGAAGGCCACTCCGCTGCGGATGGCGACCACGAGGCCCACAATGCCCGCGCTCATGAGCGCCATGCTCAAGGCGTGGGGCAGGCCGCTGTCCGGAGCGGTGCCGGAGACGAAAAGCAGCGCGATGGCGAGACAGAACAGGATGCCCGTGGCACCGGAGACGAGTCCGGCGAGGAGATTGCGCAACAGGTTGCCCTGAAGGATGTGGGAAGGTTCCTCCTCGGCCTGATCAAAGAGCGTGGCTTCGGTGAGCGGTGCTGAGGAGCCTTGGGGCGCGGAGGCGTTCGGGACGGGAGCGATGACGTCGTCGAGCCCGAGATCCTCGGGTTCCGGTTCCACGGGAGCTGGCTCGCCGCAGGACGGACAGGCGATTTTCCGCCCGACGTGACGTTCGGGAACTCTCTGCGTATGGCCGCACTTTTCGCAATGGACCACTGCCACCGTGCACTCTCCGGGTACGAGTTCTGGTTGAATTTCCATTCAATATAGCTTGCTTGGCGTGGAAAGCGCAACAGCCGTCGGTCCTTTCCCCTTGGAATTCCGAAATGATTTGCACCGTGCCGCGCGTAGTGATGTGGCGGGGGCATGTCGCGTGGGTGGGGTTCATTGCGAAAAGTGCGGCCAGTGAAGGAAAAATGCGTTGGTTCGCAATACGCGCTGCGATATGGGCAATGGTCTGCGTACGGGGGGCATTTGATGGAGGCGAAGCCGGTCCGCCCGCGCCCGAGGCCCCGATGGGCGGGGCTCGGTGGCGTGGTCGGAAAAACGATGCGCCCCGGTATGGGGCGCACGTCACGGCGGGCAGGGATGCCGTGCGTGGGGGGGTATACATGATGTGCCAATGGGCACGGGAGGTCATGGAATGTGGAGGGCCATTTTTCCGCACGCGCCACGTGGGTTGGAGGACGGTGCGCGGCGCGTGCGGGAAAATGCCTGATCCGGAGTGGGATACCGGGTCACTGGTGACGGATGTGGCGAATGGCAGCCTATCGAATCGAACGAGGTTCCATTTCTTCAAAGAACTGGTCGAAAGTGCCTCCTGTGAAGGCATTGACCAGCGCCAGCAGGTTCAGGGCAACAAGAGATGGAAAGTTGAGCAACGTTTCAAGCATGTCATTCTCCGGAACGATGATGGCGCATCGTTCGTGTCGGTGAATTCTTTGTAAGTTTTTTCACAAGGACTGGCAAGGGTTATGTGAAAAAAGTTACGAAAAGAAAATTATCGAATATAATCAGTAACATATCTTAAAAACGCGCGTATCTGCGCGGGAGGGCGAGGAAGCCCAAGGTGAGATGTGAGCCAAAATGTGCTGTTTTTAGGCCAAATTGTGTGCGTGAAATGGGGCGGGATCCGCCTGGAAAGGGGGATTTATTGTGAAAAAGGTGTCAATCTAGAAGGAGAGCTACTCGCGGGTCTGGCGTGCTTGGAAAAACGGCGTATCGCAGTGCCTGGCCGGATCGTTCACTGCCACATGCGAGACGTAGGCTCCGTCGGCCAAGGGGCCGCTGGCCCCCTGGACCCCCGATCTGCGATGGACTGTCTGCCCTTGGCGCACCATGCTGCTTTGCGCGACGAAGCCCTAGTGAGGATTGTCAAGGGGGGCAGCCCCTTGACCGGGTCCGGGCAGAGCCCGGCCGCCGGAGGCACGGCCCCGCGCAGCGGTTCTGCGCTGTGCCCGACCGTATCGTTCCTTGCCACATACGAGACGTAGGCTCCGCCGGCAAAGGGGCCGCTGGCCCCCTGGACCCCCGACCTGCGACGGACCGTCTGCCTGTGGCGCACCGTGCGGCTTTGCGTGACGAAGCCCTAGTGAGGATTGTCAAGGGGGTCAGCCCCTTGACCGGGTCCGGGCAGAGCCCGGCCGCCGGAGGCACGGCCCCGCGCAGCGGCTGCTGGCGGGGCGATGCGTTGTGGGTGGGTTAGCGTTTGCGAGGCTGGCGGGTGGGCATGAGTTCGAGATCGACTTCGAGGCGCGAGAGGTTCACGTCGCGCAGGAACACCCGCACGGTCTGACCGATGCCGAAGCGGCGGCGGGTGCGTTCGCCCCAGATTTCCTGCCGTTCCTGAAGGTAGACGTAGTAGTCGTCGTCCAGCGAGGACAGGCGGACCATGCCTTCGGCCATGACTTCGTTCAGTTCCACCCAGAAGCCGTAATCGGCCACGCCGTTGATGACGCCGGTGTATTCCGCGCCCACCTTGTCGCGCAGGAAGAGGATGGTAACGCGCTTGAGAATCTCGCGCTCGGCCTGCATGGCGACGCGTTCGCGTCCGCTGATGTGGTCGCCGATTTCCTGAAGGGTGCCTGGTTTCGGAGCCGGGACGTCGCCGAAGCCGAGGGCGGCCTTCAGGGAACGGTGGACGATGAGGTCCGCGTAGCGCCGGATGGGCGAGGTGAAGTGGCAGTAGCACTCCGAGGCGAGGCCGTAGTGGCCTTCGTTTTCTGGGCCATAGCTGGCCTGCATCATGGCGCGCAGCAGCAGGCGGTTGGCCACGAATTCGACCTCGGTGCCCGCCACGGCGTTCAGTAGTTCGCGCACGGCCTCGGGCGAGGCCTCGGCGGGGATGCGTTCGCCCACGTCGGAGCGGGAGAGGAGCTTGAACACCGAGCGCAGCTTGTCCATGTCCGGCGAGGGATGGATGCGGTACATGCACGGCATCTCGCGGCGTTCGAGGAAGCGGGCCACGGCCTCGTTGGCGGCGATCATGAATTCCTCGACGATCTGGTGGGCGAAGGTGCGCGGACGGCGCTGGATGTTTATGGTCTCGCCATTCATGTTGAAGAGGATTTCAGGCTCGGGGAGATCGAAGTCGAGGGTGCCGCGTTCCACGCGCATGCGGTGCAGGATGCGCGCGAGGCGCTCGGCGTCCTCCAGCATGGGCAGCACGTCCTCGATGTCGGCGCGGGTCTCGCGGTCCTTGAGTTCGAGGGCGCGGTGGACCTGCGCGTAGGTCAGCCGGGCGTGACTGCGGATGACTGCCGGGTAGAAGCGCTCGTCACTGACGTGGCCCGAACGGTCGATGTGCATTTCGGCGACCATGGACAGGCGGTTCACGTCCGGATTGAGGCTACACAGGCCGTTGGACAGGGCCTCGGGAAACATGGGTTCCACGGATTGCGGGAAATAGTAGGAGTTGCCGCGGGCCAGCGCCTCGCGGTCGAGGGCGCTGCCGGGGCGCACGTAGTGGCTCACGTCCGCGATGGCCACCCACAGGCGGAAGCCCTGACCGTCGGGCCGCACGCAGACCGCGTCGTCGAAGTCGCGGGCCTTGGCTCCGTCGATGGTGACCAGCGGCAGGTCGCGCAGGTCCACGCGTTCGCGGAAGTCGTCCTGCTCCGGTTCGGCGGGCAGGGCGTTGGCTTCGACGACGGCGGCGTTGGGGAAGCTGGTCGGCACGCCGTGCAGGGATTTGACGAGGCTTTCCTGAACGGCCACGTCGTCCTCGGAGCCGAGCGCTTCCACGGCGTCGCCCGCCCACAGCTTGAAGTCGAGCTTTTCGCCCGCCAGCACGAAGACGATATCGCCTTCCTGGGGTTCGTCGTCCAGCGCCTGCGTGTCGCACATGATGTTGAACTGGAGCTTGGTGTCCGTGGGATGCGAGATGAACATGTCCGGACCAAGGCGCTTGAGGATGCGCACCGGGAGCTTGCGCAGGGCGCGATCCAGCACGCGCACGATGCGGCCTTCGGGGTTCTTGCCCTTGCGGCCTGGAATCACGGCGCAGACCACGCGGTCGCCGTTCCATGCGTCGCCGAAGTCGTTCGGACTGATGAAGATGTCCTTGCGGCGCTTGTCCTCAGGGATGACGAAGCCGACGCCGGAACGCTGCACCTCCAGCACGCCGGTCATGAGGGACATGCTCTCGGTGAGGCCGAAGGCTCCGCCCTTGGTGCGGATGATCTTGCCCTGATCGAGCAGGTCGCGCAGGAGGTCCTTGAGGTCGCGTTTTGCACCCTTGCCCGCCTGGAGCACCGAGAGCACCTCGGCCAGCCGCATGGGGCGGCCTGCGTCCTTGAATGCCTTGAGGATGCTGCGTTGGTCCACGCGGCCAGCGCCTGCCTTCTTCTCCGTCTTCCTGCCTTTGCGTGCCATGGATGATCCGTGTGTTGTCGTGATGAGTGTTCGAAATGTTGTAGCACGTCCGCCGTGCGCGGGCGACCGTGCGCACTGTGTCCGTTCGCGGGGCGCGTGTCCAGTGGGCGGGCGGGGGTTAGTCGCGGTGGCGCAGCACGTCCCACCAGTTACCCCACCAGTCGGGGAAGGTGGTTTCGGCGAAGAATGTCGGGCCGAATTCCAGCGTGTGGTCAAAGGTCCACAGGTGGCGCGTGTCATAGCGAGCCAGCTTCACCGCGTCCTTGGCTGTGCACAGGATGTGGCTGATGTTCTTGAGGTCGGCCTGTGCGCGGATGTGCGTCCAGTCCGCCTGCGAGTAATCGTGGTGGTCGTCGTAGCGCAGGTGCAGTTCGGGCCTGTTGCCGAGGAGCATCTCCGCCGTGTCCACCACCTGATCTGGTTCGCCCACGCCGGTGACCAGTAGGTACGGCTCGCCGTGGAAACTCTCGGCGGCCTGCGCGAGGTCGAGACGCTTCACCCCGAGGGGCTTGAAGGAGAAGTTGAAGACCGGGGCGTTGAAACGGGCCAGCCGCGCGCGGATGAGCGGTTCGAGCGCGAGGAATTCGTCCGCCGAGCATTTGATGAGAAAGGCCGTTGCGCGGGTGAGGGCGCTTTCGTCTTCGCGCCACGATCCGGCTGGAATCACGCGGTCCCATTCCTCGTTGAGGTCCTTGGGGCGCAGCAGCACGAGGTCGATGTCACGCTGGACCTTGAGGTGTTGGAAGCCGTCGTCCAGGAGGAAGAGTTCGGGGCGCAGCTCGGCCCATGCCCACTGTGCGGCGCGCGAGCGCATGGGGTCCACCACCACGTGGCCATCGGGGCACGAGCGGGCCAGCAGCAGCGGTTCGTCGCCCGCTTCGCGCGGGGTGCTCGTTTCGGTGACCAGATAGTGCGGATGCGGCGGGGTTGCGCGGTAGCCACGGGTGAGGACCACGGCGGAGACGTCACGCCGGGCGGCCCAGCGCAGCAGCCATTCGGTGAGGGGCGTCTTGCCGCTGCCACCCCAGCCGATGTTGCCGATGCTGACGCACGGGCGCGGCGGGCGGTGGGATTCGAGAGCGCCGCGCTCGTACCACTGACGGCGCAGGCGCATGCCCCACGCGTAGGCGCGGCTGGGCAGGAAGAGGAGGGCGCCGAGGCGGCGCTGGAGGTCGAGAGTGTCGCTCATGGCAAAAAAAGGGGCGGCCGTGGCCGCCCCGGATTGGCTAGTCCCTGCTCGACCCGAAGAGCCGGAGCAGCATCAGGAACAGGTTGATGAAGTCGAGGTAGAGGGTCAGCGCGCCAAGGATGGTGCCGCGGCGCAGGACCGTGGCGTCACCGTAGGGAGCGCTCTCGCCCATGTCGCGCAGGCGCTGGGTGTCGTAGGCGGTGAGTCCGGTGAAGAGGACCACGCCGATCACGGAGATAACCCAGTGCATGACGGAATTGGCGAGGAAGATGTTGACCACCGAGGCGATGAGGATGCCGATGAGGCCCATGAACAGGAAGCTGCCCCACGAGGTGAGGTCGCGCTTGGTGGTCGTGCCGTAGATGCTCATGCCGCCGAACATGGTCGCGCAGATCACGAAGGTGGTGAACACGCTTTCGCCCGTATACATGAGCAGCACGCTGGAGAGGGACACGCCCATGAGCGCGCTGTAGGACATGAACGTGATGGTCGCCGTGGTAGCGCTCATGGAGTTGATGCCTGCGGACAGGATCATGACCAGAACGAACGGCGCGAAGATTATGACCCAGCTCAAGATGGAACCGCTGTAGAGCAGCTGGATCATATCGGGGCTCGATGCGGTGGCGAAGGCCGCGAGCGCGGTGAGGCCGAGACCGGCGGCCATCCAGTTGTATACGCCGCGCATAAAGGCGTTCACACTGTCGAGTGAACGTGCCTGCGGGCGGCTCATGGCCTGAAATCTGTTCATTTCGTATCCTCCTTGAGGTTGTCGTCGTAGTTCAGCCGAATGAAAAGGTAATACCGAACATTGGGGCTGGCAAGGGATATCGGTCGCATCCGCCTGCGATGACAGTGAAAATGCAATGCGTCATGCGCATTTGCGCCTCGCGTTACATGAGCGATGGTGCCCAGCGCGCAAGGCCCAGCGCGATGAGAAACGCGCCTTCGGGCCGCGAGACCTTCCACCCCGTGCGAATGCACAGGATGATGATGCATACCGATCCGACCAGCATGTACAGGGTCGGCGCGGCGGCGGCGGAAACGGGGAGCGGGCGCAGGATGCTCGTCAGGCCGAGCACGCCGCAGAAGTTGAACAGGTCCGATCCGATGAGGTTGCCGAGCAGCATGTCGTTCTTGCCGCGCACCGAGGCCGCGATGCAGGTGACCAGTTCGGGCAGGCTGGTGCCCGCCGCGACGATGGTCACGCCGATGGCCCACTGGGACACGCCGAGATGCGCGGCTAGCGTGGAGGCCGCGTCGACCATGAGGCTGCCGCCGTAGGACACGGCCACGAAACCCGCCGCGAGGCGCGGATAGTCCTTCCACGTGGCGATGCGCTCGTCGCTCGGGTTCTCGTCCGCCACGACCGCCGTGCGGGGCCTGCGGATGATGAGCAGCGTGATGTAGGTGCCGAGGATGGCCGCCAGCACCAAGCCGTCCACGCGGCTGAGGGTGTGGTCCATGGTCAGGAGCGTCACCAGCGACACCACGGCGATGAGCAGCATGCCGTCGCGCCGGACCACCTCCGGGGTGGTAACGATGGGGCGCAGCATGGCCATGGAGCCGAGGATGATGCCGAGGTTGAACACGTTGGAGCCGACCACGTTGGACAGGGAGATGTCCGACATGCCCTTGAAGGACGCCATGGCCGTGACGATGAACTCCGGAGCCGAGGTGCCGATGGCGACCACGGTCAGGCCGATGACCAGTTCGGGCACGCGGAAGCGGCGGGCGATGGCCGACGCCGAGTCCACGACCCATTCCGCGCCGAACCACAAAAGGGTGGCGCTGATGATGACGAAGATGAATTGCGTGAGCATGAAAAGTCTCTATACCGGGCCGGTCCGAAAGACCAGTCTGTGCAAGATGTGCAAGGGTCTGCGGCGCATTGCCCTGTGACAATGCGCCGTCATTCCGGTGTGTTGTGGAAAATGTCGGAAGCGGTTGTCGCGGTCCGTGGCAGGGCGACAGACCGCGCGGCGGCTAGTGGTTGTGCGGGTCCATGGCGTTGCGGACCGGCACGGCGTCGTCCCAGCTCGTTTCCTTCCAGCCCAAGGCTGTCTCACGCGAGGGGCGCACGACGACGTCGCGCGTGGTTTCGCCATGGCGCACGGCGACGGCGATGTCCGTTTCGGCCTTGCGGGCCTTGGGCGAGAAGGACGCCACGAAGGCGGCCGCGTCGGCCACTGCGTCGTCGCTCCAGTCTCCGGCGACCTGACGCCCGAGGGCGAGGGGGCCGGGGAAGTCGCGCAGGCTGAACACGAGGTCACCGGGCGTGATGTTGCGTTCGATCATCTCGTTGCTGCGCTGGTCGCGTCCGATGGACAGCCAGTGCGCGCCGGACCAGTACTGCCTGCCCACGTTGGCGAGGTGGAAATCCTGCGCCGTCGCCGTGGGGTGATGCTGGAACACGGGGGCGTAGCGGCAGGCCGAGGCGGACTCGGTGAGCTTGCAGCCGCCGCCGGGGGTCGGAATGTCGGTGATGCCGAACTCCGCGGCGAGGCGCAACTGCTCGTTTCTGCCACGGCCAGAGAAGCCGTACAGGCGCTCCCGGTCCACGAGGCCCGAAAGCTCCATGGGCGTGGGGTCGAGAATGAGCGCGCACAGGGGGCGCAGCAGGATGTCCTCGGAGGTCGTCTCGTTGCGGATGCTGTTCATGGCGTCGCGGCGCTGGGACATGGGCCGCTGGCCCACGACCTCGCCGGTGGCAATGAATGTGGCTCCGTAGCGCGGCATGAGGGCGCGCGCGTGCTCGATCATGATGATCTTGCAGTCCACGCAGGGGTTGAAGAGCTTGCCGAAGCCGTAGCGCGGTCCCTTGCGCATCATATCAATATAGGCGTCGCCGATGTTGACGATGTCGATGTCGAGACCGTAGGTGGCGCGCCAGCCCTTCACCCGTCCGGGGTGTCCGAAGAACGGGCTGACGAAGTGCAGGCACTTCACGCGAAGCCCCTGGGCTTCGAGCACGCGGGCCGCAAGCAATGAATCAAGCCCCGCCGAGTAGAGGACGAGGGCGTCGTAGGTGGTCTTGTTGGTCATAGGTGCATGGCCTATACCCACGCTTTCGCCGCGACGCAAGGCCCGCGTGAGGGGCGATTCCCTTGGATGACGCGGTCTGTCGGGATATTCGGAGCGAATTTGTCGGGTTATGCGAGGGTGTCGTTCCGTTGCGCCGTCGGCGGCGTTGCACGGTTGCCCGCGGGCGGTCGTTCTGCTATGTGTCGGTGGCTTTCGATACAAATATTTCATGGAGCAGTACATATGGTAAAACGTCGCACCACGCAGCCCAGTCCCGAAGAGATGCGCAGGGAGGCCCTGAGCACCGCCCTCTCGACCATCGAGCGCAAGTACGGTCAGGGTTCCGTCATGAAGTTGTCCGACGATGCGCACGTGAACATACCAACCATCCCCACCGGATCCTTCGCCCTCGACATCGCCCTTGGCATCGGCGGCATCCCCAAGGGCCGCGTGACCGAGATCTACGGTCCCGAGTCCTCGGGCAAGACCACCCTCTGTCTGCACATCATTGCCGAGTGCCAGAAGAGGGGCGGGGTGGCCGCGTTCATCGACGCGGAACACGCGCTCGATGTCAACTACGCCAGACGGCTCGGCGTGAAGACCGACGAACTCATCATCTCCCAGCCCGATTACGGCGAGCAGGCTCTCGACATCGCCGACATGCTGGTTCGCTCCGGCGCCGTGGACATCATCGTCATCGACTCCGTCGCCGCGCTCATCCCCCAGGCCGAGCTTGAGGGGAACATGGGCGAGACGCAGGTGGGCGGTCAGGCCCGCCTCATGTCCCACGCGCTGCGAAAGCTTACGGGCACCATCCACAAGTCCCGCGCTTCCGTGGTCTTCATCAACCAGATCCGCATGAAGATCGGCGTGACGGGCTACGGCAGCCCCGAGACCACCACCGGTGGCAACGCCCTCAAGTTCTACTCGTCCGTGCGCATGGACATCCGCCGCGTGCAGACCCTGAAGGACAAGGAAGAGGCCTACGGCATCCGCGCCCGAGTCAAGGTGGTCAAGAACAAGGTGGCTCCGCCCTTCCGCGAGGCCCAGTTCGACGTGCTCTACGGCACCGGCATCTCCCGCGAGGGCGAGCTCATCGACATGGGCACCGATGCAGGCATCGTGGAGAAGAGCGGCTCGTGGTACGCCTTCGGCACCGAGCGCCTCGGGCAGGGCAAGGAAAACGTGCGCGCCATGCTCCAGGAGAACACCGAGCTTCGCCAGACCATCGAGGACGCGCTGCTCGCGCACTACGGCCTCGTCGATGGCGAGGGCGGACCCGTCGCCAAGGGCGGCCCCTCCGCGCCGAAGTCGTCTGAAGGCTTCGACTCCGATGCCGACGAGAGCTTCGATGAGGGCTTCGAGTCCGAAACGACCGACGATCAGGAATTCGAGTCGACCGACGCCTAACTTTCGCGAATGCGGCGGACGAGCGGAAATCCGTTCGTCCGCCTTTTCCGTTCATACGATCCAGCCGGACATCCTATCGCCCGCGCCGGGCGAAATCTTGCGATACAGGAGAATTTCAACGTGTTGACTGCCAACGAGATCAGGAAGAAATTCCTGGAATACTACGAGCGCAACGGACACCGCATTGTGGAGTCCTCCGCGCTTGTGCCCAAGGACGACCCGACCCTGCTCTTCACCAACGCCGGAATGGTCCAGTTCAAGAAGATCTTCCTCGGCCAGGAGAAGCGGGACTACGTCCGCGCCACCACCTCGCAGAAGTGCCTGCGCGTGGGCGGCAAGCACAACGACCTCGAAAACGTGGGCCGCACCGCGCGCCACCACACCTTCTTCGAGATGCTCGGCAACTTCTCCTTCGGCGACTACTTCAAGGAAGACGCCATCCGCTTCGCTTGGGGATTCATCACCGAGGAACTGAAGCTGCCCAAGGACAAGCTCTACATCACCATCTACAAGGATGACGATGAGGCCGCCGAACTGTGGCAGAAGGTCGCCGGCGTGTCCGCCGACCGCATCTACCGCCTCGGCGAGAAGGACAACTTCTGGTCCATGGGCGATACCGGTCCCTGCGGTCCCTGCTCCGAAATCCACATCGATCAGGGCGAGCACATGTGCTGCGGTCCCGACTGTGGCATCGGAAAGTGCGACTGCGACCGCTTCCTCGAAATTTGGAACCTCGTGTTCATGCAGTACGATCAGGCCGCCGACGGCACCCGTACCCCGCTGCCGCGTCCGAGTATCGACACCGGCATGGGCCTCGAACGCATCGCCGCCGTGTGTCAGGGCGTGAACTCCAACTTCGACACTGACCTCTTCCAGTCCCTCATTGGCTACATCGCCGGGCTGACCGGCGTGAAGTACCGCCAGCAGGGCGAGGACGTGGATACCGCACTGCGCGTCATCGCCGACCACAGCCGCGCCATCGCCTTCATGATCGCCGACGGCATCCTGCCCTCCAATGAGGGCCGCGGCTACGTGCTGCGCCGCCTCATCCGCCGCGCCCTGCGCTTCGGCAAGCTCATCCGTATGAGCGAGGCCTTCCTGTACAAGGTTGCCCTCAAGGTCGTGGAGGACATGGGCGGTCAGTACCCCGAGCTGCTCCAGAATCAGGACTTCATGACCCGCGTGGTCCGCGAGGAGGAAGAGCGCTTCGCCCAGACCCTCGACAAGGGCCTCGCCATGCTTGAAGAGGAGCTGGAGAATCTGCGCGCCGCAGGAAAATCCATGGTCGGCGGCGAAGTCGCCTTCAAGCTCTACGACACCTACGGCTTCCCCCTCGACATCATCAACGACGTCGCCGAGAAGCAGGGCTTCACCGTGGACGAGCCGGGATTCGTCGCCCTCATGAAGGAGCAGAAGGCCCGCGCCAAGGCCGCGTGGAAGGGCTCTTCCGAGACCACCCTCGCCGCGCGCTTTCAGAGCCTGCTCGAAGAGGGCCTGTGCTCCGAGTTCGTCGGGTACGACTATCTCGCCGCGGGGTCCCGCATCGTGTCCCTCATGGACGCCTCCGCCGAGCCTGTCGAGAAGCTCGACAAGGGCGACGAGGGCTACATCGTGACCACCCGCACTCCCTTCTACGGCGAGTCCGGCGGTCAGAGCGGTGACAGCGGTCTCATCGTCGCCCCCGAGGGCCGCGCGGTGGTCTCCAATACCATCAAGCCCGCTTCCGGCCTCACCGTGCACCACGTCACCATCGACGAGGGCACCGTCTACGCCGATCAGGAAGTCCTGCTCGAAGTTTCCGAGGAGCAGCGCCTCGCCGCCGCCCGCAACCACACCTGCACCCACCTGCTGCAGGCCGCCCTGCGCAGCGTGCTGGGCGATCACGTCAAGCAGGCCGGTTCGCTGGTCGAGCCGGAGCGCCTGCGCTTCGACTTTACCCACATCGCCGCCATGACTCCCGAGGAGCTGCACAACGTCGAGCTGCTGGTGAACCGCGCCATCATGGCCGACATCCCGCTCTCCATCACCGAGATGGACTATCAGGATGCCGTGGCCAAGGGCGCTATGGCCCTCTTCGGCGAGAAGTACGCCAGCACCGTCCGTGTGGTCGAAGTGCCGGGCGAGTCCATCGAACTGTGCGGTGGCACCCACCTGCGCAGCACCGGACAGGCCGGTCCGTTCATGATTCTTTCCGAGTCCGGCGTGGCCGCCGGTGTGCGCCGCATCGAGGCCGCCACCGGCTGGAACGCGCTGCACTCCTTCATGGACTACCGCCGCACCGTGCTCGACACCTCCGCCATGCTCAAGGGCCGTCCCGAGGAACTCGGCGACCGTGTGCATGGTCTCCAGAAGGAAATCAAGGCACTGCGCAAGGATATGGAAAAGCTCGCCTCGCAGGCGGCTTCCGGCAGCGGCCGCGATCTCATGGACTCCGTGGAGGACATCGCGGGCATCAAGGTCCTCGTGGCCAAGGTTCCCGCTCCTAACATGGGCGCTCTGCGTACCCTCATGGATGACGTGCGCTCCAAGATGCCCTCCGGCATCGCCGCCCTCGTCTGCGAGGGAGACGGCAAGGCCAATCTCGCCGTCTACGTCTCCAAGGATCTGCACGACCGCTTCACCGCGCCGCAGCTCATCAAGCCCGCTGCCGCCGAAATCGGCGGTTCCGGTGGCGGACGTCCCGATATGGCGCAGGCCGGTGGCTCCAACCCCGCAGGCATCGATGCCGCCCTCGCCACGGTGCGCGAGCTGATCAAGGGCTAACGCCCGCGCTGCGCATACGACGCATACCGATCCACAAGGGCCGGGTCTTCCGAAAGGAAGGCCCGGCCTTTTTTCGTTATGGCCGGCCGAGCCACAGCGAAGAGCCGCTGCGCGGGGCAGGGCCTCCGGCGGCCGGGGCTTTGCCCCGGACCCCAGTCAAGGAAATGATTTCCTTGACAATCCTCACTAGGGCTTCGTCACGCAAAGCCGCACGGTGCGCCAAGGGGAGACGGCCTATCGCATATCGGGGTTCCAAGGGGCCAGCGGCCCCTTGGCCGGCGGAGCCTACGTCTCGCATGTGGCCGTGAACGATACGGCAGGGCCATACCCCGCGAAGTGGCAGGGCGGGGCGCTCGACGTGGTCTTTCGCACATCGCGATAAAAAATTATTATCGGTCTAATAAATTTTTATTGACCGCGAACGAGAAGCGCACTATTGCCTCACGAGTACGGTGAAAAACGATAATCCAACTCCAAGGAGAATGATCACCATGGCTAGCATCATCAACACGCCCAACGCTCCGGCCGCCATTGGTCCCTACTCGCAGGCGACCGTGGCGGGCAATCTGATCTTCACGTCCGGCCAGCTTCCCATTGATCCCGCCACCGGCGAGATGCCCGAGGGCATCGCCGCGCAGGCGAAGCAGTCGCTGGAGAATGTGAAGGCGATTCTCGAAGCGGGGGGAGCCTCTCTGTCCAACGTCGTGAAGACCACCGTCTTCCTGAGCGACATGGCGAATTTCGCTGCGATGAACGAGGTCTACGCCGCATACTTCGGCACGCCGTTCCCGGCGCGCAGCTGCTTCCAGGTGGCGAGGCTTCCGAAGGACGCACTTGTGGAGATCGAAGTGATCGCCAGCGTATAGGCTTCCCGCTTGACGGCCGCCATGCGGCCCGCGCCGCCCAACCCAGTGTGTGCAACCGGGCGGCGCGACAACTTTCAACCGAGGTCGAAGGGGTTTCCGAAATGAGTCACAAGAAGAAGAGTGAATGGGGCTTCATCACCCAGCTGCTGCTGGGCATCGCCGCGGGCGTGGTCGTCGGCCTGCTCGCCAATGAAGCCGTCATGGAAGTCATCTGCTCCATCAAGCACGTTCTCGGCCAGTTCATCTTCTACACCGTGCCGCTGGTCATCATCGCCTTCATCGCTCCGTCCATCACGCGCCTGAAGCACAACGCCAACCGCATGCTCGGCGCGGGCATCAGCATCGCCTATCTCTCGGCGGTGGGTGCGGCGACCATGGCCTGCATCGCCGGATACCTCATCATTCCGCACCTGTCGGTTCCCACCTCCATGGAAGGCCTGCGCGAGCTGCCCAAGGTCGTCTTCCAGCTCAACATTCCGCCGATCATGTCGGTCATGACCGCGCTGGTCACCGCCATCATCCTCGGCATCACCGTGCTGTGGACCAAGGCCGAGCTGTTCGAGAAGGCGCTTGTGGAGTTCGAGGCGATCATGCTCAAGGTCATCCAGCGGATCGTCATCCCGGTGCTGCCGCTGTTCATCGCCACCACCTTCGCCGCGCTGGCCTACGAGGGCAGCCTGACCAAGCAGTTGCCCGTCTTCCTGAAGGTCATCGCGCTGGTGCTCGTTGGCCATGGCGTGTGGCTCGCGGTGCTTTACACCATCGGCGGATTGCTTTCCGGTCGCAACCCGCTTGAGGTCGTGCGTCATTACGGTCCGGCCTACCTCACCGCCGTTGGCACCATGTCCAGCGCGGCCACGCTGCCCGTGTCCCTGCGCTGCGCCCGCCAGTCCAAGGTCCTGTCCAAGGACACTGCGGAGTTCATGATCCCCCTCGGCGCGACGATCCACCTGTGCGGCTCCGTGCTCACGGAAACCTTTTTCGCCATGACCATCTCGCTCATGCTCTACGGCCACATGCCGTCCGTCGGCACCATGGCCATGTTCATCGTGCTCTTCGGCGTGTTTGCCATCGGCGCGCCCGGCGTGCCCGGCGGAACGGTCATGGCCTCCCTCGGCATCGTGGTGGGCGTGCTCCAGTTCGACCCGGCTGGCGTCGCGCTGCTGGTGGCCATCTTCGCCCTGCAGGACAGCTTCGGCACCGCCTGTAACGTCACCGGCGACGGAGCCATCGCGCTCATGCTCGAAGGTCTCTTTAACAAGAACGGCGAACTCTCCCGCGCAAACGCGGAAGCCCTCGCCGCCGAAAGGTAGACGAAAAGTCATGAAGCCCGAATGGACCACGTACATCGACATCCTGCACAGGGAAGTCGTGCCCGCCATCGGATGCACCGAGCCTGTGGCGGTGGCGCTGGCCGCCGCCAAGGCTGCCGAAACCCTCGGCGTTGAACCCGACAGCATGGACGTCCTCGTCTCCGGCAATCTGCTGAAGAACGGCATGGGCGTCGGCGTCCCCGGCACGGGCGAGCGCGGCCTCAAGATCGCCGCAGCCGCTGGTGCGCTGGGCGGAAAGTCCGAGGCCATGCTCGAAGTGCTAAAGGACATCACGCCCATGCAGGCCGTCTTTGCGCGGACCATGGTCGTTGACGGGAAGGTGCGCGTGAACGTCGCCGACACGGACGACCTTATCTACTGCGAGGTCACCGTGCACAAGGGCGAGGACAGCGCCCGCGTCATCCTGCGCGACAAGCACACCGGCATCGTGCACGTGGAGCGAAACGGCGAGGTGCTCATGCACATCGACGCCAACGCCAACGCCGCCGATGACGCCGCCGAATGGCCGCTGACCATGGCGGGTATCCACGAGTTCGCGACCGCCGCGCCCTTTGAGTCCATCTCCTTCATCCTCGAAGCGGCACGCATGAACGAGGCCGTGGCCCGTGAGGGACTCGCCGGAGAATACGGACTCGGCGTGGGGCGCAACATTGAGGAGAACATCCGCTGCGAGATCCTCGGCGACACCATCGTCAACGAGGCGATGAAGCTCTCCACCGCTGCTACGGACGCCCGCATGCACGGCGTGAACATGCCCGTCATGAGCAACTCCGGCAGCGGCAATCAGGGCCTCACCTGCACCATGCCGGTGGTGGCCTGCGCGCACAGGCTCGGCTCCGACGAGGAACAGCTCGCCCACGCGCTCATCATGAGCCACCTCGTGAGCATCCACATCAAGCACGGACTCGGTCGCCTTTCCGCCCTGTGTGGGGCCACCGTGGCCGGAACGGCCTCGGCCTGCGGCGTGGTGCTGCTCCTCGGCGGCGGACTTCGTGAAATCGGCATGACCGTGAACAATATGGTCGGCAGCATCGCGGGCATGATCTGCGACGGAGCCAAGAACGGCTGCGCGCTCAAGGTCGCCTCCGCCGTCTCCACCGGCCTGCAATCCGCCTTCCTCGCCATGAAGGGCCACAGCATCACCGGCAGCGAAGGCATTGTGGACGACGACGTGGAACTGACCATCCGCAACCTCGGAACCCTCGGCTCCAACGGCATGCGCGAGACGGACCGCGTCATCCTGCGGACCATGGTCGATAAGGGCTGCCCGCACGCCAAGCGCGGAGGCAACGCCGCCTAGCGGCTCCACATCTGTGCAATTGCGTGGTCAAACCGACCATGTCATGCGGCTCCGCTCCATGCGGAGCCGCATTCGGCGTTCATGATGCTCCGTATTGCGCGCCATGGACAGCCTCTGTATATTGCGAAAATTCGCAACACTTTCACAAAGGGCTCATCGTGACACTCAAGAAGGCATCCAGGCTCTGCACCGTCGAGGACTACATTCCACTTGTTGACTTTCTCGGCACGTTTCTCGGCAAGGACTGCGAAGTCGTCCTGCACGACACTACACGCATCGAAAGCTCCGTCGTGGCCATCGCCAACAACCACATCAGCGGACGTCGCATCGGCTCGCCGCTCACGGACCTTGGCCTCAGCATCATTCGCGAGCGGAAATACGTCGGCAACCACTTCATCATGGAGTACAACTCCCGCTCGCGCGACGGAAAGCGCCTGCACTCCGCCACCTACTTCATCAAGGACGCGGACGGCGAACTGCTTGGCATGATGTGCCTTAATATGGACGTCACCAAGGTCTGCGCCGCACGAGACATCCTTGAATCTATCGTCTCCGCTGGCGGCTTCGACTTCGCCCAGTCCCCGGATGTCCAGCCCGTCCACGGCGAGGAAAGCTTCCACGAAAATATCGAGGACCTCACCGAAAACATGGTGCACAGCGTCATCAGCCGCTACGCCATCCCCCCGGACCGCATGACCGCCGACGAGAAGACTGAAATCGTCGCCGAACTCAACCGCAAGGGCGTCTTTCTCATCAAGGGTAGCGTCGCTGTCGTGGCCCGGCACCTCGAAGCCTCCGAGGCCACCATCTACCGCTACATGCAGAAGTGTCAGGACTGACCAAACCCGGAGCACCCACCATCGACCACCTCAAAGGCCCGCGCACACACCGCGGGCCTTTTTCATTCGTGTCGCTGTGGCCTGCCACAGCGACAAGCCGCTGCGCGGAAGTTCGCCTCCGGCGGCCGGGCTCTGCCCGGACCCGGTCAAGGGGGTGACCCCCTTGACAATCCTCACTAGGGCTTCGTCGCGCAAAGCCGCACGGTGCGCCAAGGGCACCCACGGTTATCGTATATCGGGGTTCCAAGGGGCCAGCGGCCCCTTGGCCGGCGGAGCCTACGGCTTGCATCGCTCAATGAACGACACGGCAAGCCACAGCGCCCCGGCCGCCGGGGCAACGCTTCGCGTAGCGGCTGGGCGCAAAAAAAGGGGCCGGTCCTTTCGGACCGGCCCCCCAATTCGCAATGGAAGCGCGGATGGCTTAGTACATGCCACCCATGCCGCCCATGCCGCCGGGCATGGCGGGGGCAGCGGGCTTCTCTTCGGGCTTCTCGGCGATGGCGCACTCGGTGGTGAGCAGCAGGCCAGCCACGGAGGAGGCGTTCTGCAGGGCGGTGCGGGTGACCTTCTTGGGGTCGATGACACCGGCCTTGATGAGGTCTTCGTACTCGCAGGAGGCGGCGTTGAAGCCGAAGCCGTCCTTGTTGGAGCGAACCTTCTCGACCACGATGGAGCCTTCGAGACCGGCGTTGTTGGCGATCATGCGCAGGGGCTCTTCGATGGCGCGGGTGATGATGGCGACACCAGCGGCCTCGTCGTCATCAGCCGGGGTGACCTTGTCGAGGGCCTTGGCGCAACGCACGAGAGCGACACCGCCGCCAGGCACGATGCCTTCTTCGACGGCCGCACGGGTGGCGTTGAGGGCGTCCTCGACGCGGGCCTTCTTCTCCTTCATCTCGGTCTCGGTGGCGGCACCGACGTTGATCACGGCCACGCCGCCGACGATCTTGGCGAGGCGCTCCTGGAGCTTCTCACGATCGTAGTCGGAAGTGGTCTCGTCGATCTGAGCGCGCAGCTGGGCCACGCGAGCCTTGATGTTCTCGCCGGCGCCAGCGCCGTCGACGATGGTGGTGTTTTCCTTGTCGATGACGACACGCTTGGCGGTGCCGAGGTCATTGACGTTGACGTTCTCGAGCTTGAGGCCGAGATCGTCGGAAACAACCTGACCACCGGTGAGGATGGCGATGTCCTTGAGCATTTCCTTGCGGCGCTCGCCAAAGCCGGGGGCCTTGATGGCGACGACGTTCAGGATGCCGCGCAGCTTGTTGACCACGAGGGTGGCCAGAGCTTCGCCGTCCACGTCCTCAGCGATGATGACGAGGGGCTTGGACATCTTGGCGACCTGCTCGAGAACCGGCAGCATGTCCTTCATGCTGGAGATCTTCTTCTCGTTGATGAGGATCAGCGGATTCTCAAGCTCGCAGATCATCTTCTCGGGATTGGTCACGAAATAGGGGGAGAGGTAGCCGCGGTCGAACTGCATGCCTTCGACGACTTCGAGGGTGGTCTCGAGGCCCTTGGCTTCCTCAACGGTGATGACGCCTTCCTTGCCGACCTTGTTCATGGCCTCGGCAATGATGTTGCCGATGGTGGAGTCGTTGTTGGCGGAAATGGTGCCAACCTGGGCGATCTCCTTCTGGTCACGGGTGGGCTTGGCAAGCTTGGAGAGCTCCTCGGTGAGGGCTTCCACGGCCTTGTCGATACCGCGCTTGATGGCCATGGGATTGCGGCCAGCGGCCACGAGCTTCACGCCTTCGTTGAAGATGGCCTGAGCGAGAATGGTGGCGGTGGTGGTGCCGTCGCCAGCCACATCGGAGGTCTTGGAAGCGACTTCCTTGACCATCTGGGCGCCCATGTTCTCGAACTTGTCCTCAAGCTCGATTTCCTTGGCAACGGTCACGCCGTCCTTGGTGATCACGGGGGAGCCGAAGGACTTCTCGATGACAACGTTACGGCCCTTGGGTCCGAGGGTCACCTTCACAGCGTTGGCAAGGGTGTCGACACCCTTTTTCAGCCTTTCGCGGGCCTTGGTATCAAAACGAATATCTTTGGCCATTGGTAGATCTCCTTGAAATTCTATGCGATCGAAAAAAGATTACATCTCGATGATAGCCAGGATGTCATCCTCGCGCATGACGAGGTGCTCCACACCGTCAATCTTGATCTCGGTGCCGGCGTACTTGTTGAAGAGGACCGCGTCGCCTTCCTTCACGGTCATGGGGATGATCTTGCCGGAGTCGTCGGCCTTGCCGGGGCCCGCAGCCACAATCTTGCCCTTCATGGGCTTTTCCTTAGCGGTGTCGGGGATGATGATGCCGCCAGCGGAAACTTCCTCGCTCTCCAGGCGCTTGACCAGAACACGATCGTTAAGCGGTTTCAGCTTCATTGGGATTTCCTCCATTTGCGAATTATTTTCGATACGCTGTTGGCACTCGTCTTGGGTGAGTGCCAAATCCGTCGTCTAGCAGATATAGCCTGATTCGGCAAAATGCAAAGCCAAATCAGGCAACGCCAGAAAGATTAGTTCGTGGGCGGCGATAGTCAACACCCCATCCCTCATTTTTTTTGAAACATTTTCCAGTGGATGCCGGGAAAGGCCCGTCCCGACTGGATTCCCCGGCGTTCCTGGACGGGGCTTGGCCAGCCTTTCCCTTCGCAGCGCTGCAGGGTATGCTTCGAAGGTCCGAGTCCATAGACTTCGCAAAGGAAATCCGCAATGCATGTCAGCCCGAGCACAGTGAAAGTTCGGTCCTGCGCCGTCGGGGCGCTGGCCCTCGCTCTGGTCTCCGTTTTCGTCCTGTGTGCCTGCTCGGACCCCGAGCCGGTGAAGAAGGTGGACCTCTCGCGGCGCGAGGAAATGACATTTCGCGCCCGCAAGGGGGAGATCACCTACGCCTATCTGCCGCAGTACTCACACAGCGTCTCGTACCAGCGGCATCACCTGCTGGTGGAGTATCTCTCGGAGGCTACGGGCCTGACCTTCCGTCAGGTCTTCCCGGATACCTTCGACGAGCACATGAACATGGTCGGGCAGGGGCTCATCGACATTTCGTTCTCCAACCCCTTCATCTACGTCAAAATTGCGGAACGCTACGGCGCGCGGGCCTTCGCGCGGGTGGTGGAGGCCGGACGCGGGGCCAACTTCCGCGGGCAGATCATCGTGCGGCGCGACAATCCGGATATCCGCACCATCGAGGACGTGAAGGGACAGCACTGGCTGGCCGTGGACCCATCGTCCGCAGGCGGCTACCTCTTTGCCCTCGGGCATTTCGCCGAACACGGCATCCACAGGGAGGACTTCGCGGAAATCGCCTTCGCTCCCGGTCCCGGCGGCAAGCAGGAAAAGGTGGTCCTCGGCGTCTATTCCGGACGCTACGGCGTGGGCTCCATCCGCGAGGGTAGCCTCGAACTGTTGCGCGACGCCGTGGACATCTCGCGCATCCGCGTGCTGGCGACCACGCGTTGGTATCCCGGCTGGGTCTATGCCGCGCGCAAGGGGCTCGATCCCGAGATTACCCGCAAGGTGGCCGAAGCCATGACGGCCCTGTCCCTTGATGCGCCGGAGCATCGGCCCATCCTTGAAAATGCACGGCTGACGGAGATCATCCGGGCCACGGACAAGGATTTCGACCCCGTGCGGGAACTCGCCGAGCGCATCGGCATGGACCTCGGACGCTAGGAGGACACGCATGCAGCCAAGCGAACACATGCGCCGCCTGCTCGTCCGGACGGCATCTGGCATCGCCGAATTCATGCGCGAGCGCCTCGACCCCTACGGGCGTCGTCCCGTTCCGGGGGTGCGCCTGCTTTCGCGTATGCGCTTCAAGGACAAGATCAACTTCGGCATCACCAGCGTGGTGCTCTTTTTCGGCATCCTCACTGCCGTGCTCGTGAGCCGTGTGGCCGTGGTGACGCTTCTGGAGGAGAATCGCGACCGGGGGCGCAGCATGGCCGTGAACATGGCGGCTCGCGCCGTGGACCCCTTGCTGGGTAAGGACTTCCTGCGCCTGAAGAACCTCGTGGACGAGATTGAGCGGTTGTCGGACTACACCATGTACGCCTTCATCCTCGACAAGCAGGGTGACGTGCTGGTCCACACCTTCAAGGGCGGGTTCCCTGTGGAACTGCTCGCCGCGAATGCGCCCAGCGGAAATGCTGTCCACATCCAACTGCTCGATACCGGCGAGAAGCGCATCTACGATTTTGCCGCCCCGGTGCTGGTGGGGGATTGGATATTCGGCACGGTGCGCCTTGGCATCTCGCAGGCGCGGGTGCAGGCGGTCCAGCGCCGGGTGCTGACCACCATCGTGGCCGTGACGGCTGGCGTGGCCGCCGTGGCCGTGCTCCTCGGGTCCGTCTTCGCGCACAACGTGGCCTCGCGCATCAACGCCCTGCGTCAGAGCGCCGAGGACGTGGTGCGCGGCAATCTCGACGTGCAGACCGGCCCGCGCCTGTACCGCAATTGTTGGGAGATACAGAGTTGCGGGCTGACGCAGTGTCCGGCCTTCGGCGATGACCGACGACGGTGCTGGTATCTGGCCGGGACCATGTGCCCGAGCTGCTCGACGGATGCCTACCCGGACAAGCTTCAGTCCTGCCGAGACTGCGACGTGTTCGTGGAGAACATGGGCGACGAGATTCAGAGCCTCGCCGAGACCTTCGACGTGATGGCCCTCGCCCTCAAGACGCATCTTGAGGAACTGCAACTGGCGCAGGCCGACATCGAGCGCCAGCGCCAACTCATGAAGACCATCCTCGACGTCACGCCGGACCTCGTGTCCCTTCAGGGGACCGATCTGGTCTACAAGGCCGTGAACAAGGCCTTCTGCACCTATTTCCACCTCAACGAATGCGACATCGTGGGGCATACGGACTTCGAGCTGTTCGACGAGGACACTGCGGACGGGAACTATCACGAGGACAAGCAGATTCTCCTGAGCGGCAGGCATATGTCCAAGCAGGCCCAGTTGACGGCCGGGGACCAGAAGCGCTGGTTCCACGTCATCAAGGTGCCAGTCTACGACGGCGGAGAGATCATCGGCCTGCTACTCACAGCGCGCGACATCACCATCATCAAGCAGTATCAGGAGCGGCTCATCCACTCGCAGAAGATGCAGGACCTCGGAAAGCTGGCCGGTGGCGTCGCCCATGAGATCAACACGCCGCTCGGCATCATCCTCGGCTATGTACAATTGCTCATCGAGGATGCTCCGGAGGGATCGCAGGTCGGTCAGGACTTGAAAATCATCGAGAAACAGACCAAGGTCTGCAAGAAGATCGTTGCCGACCTGCTGGGATTCTCGCGCCATATCGAAAGCAGCATGGAGCCCATGGACCTTAATGCGTCCATCATGGAGGTTGTGTCGCTTGTACGACATATCTTCCTGCAGGAGCGCGTGCGCATCGACACGGACTTCGACCCCACCGTCACTCCTATCGTGGGCGACCGGGACAAGCTCCGGCAGGTGTGGATGAATCTGCTCAACAACGCCTTCGACGCCATCGGGGCCGACGGGCACATACTCGTCGGCACCAAGATGTGCAGCCACCGCCGCCGGGTGGTGGTCACCGTGGCCGACACGGGCAAGGGCATTTCCCAGAAGGACATCACTCGCATCTTCGACCCGTTCTTCACCACCAAGCCTGCGGGCGAGGGAACGGGACTGGGGCTTGCCGTATCGTTTGGCATCATAAGCGATCACAAGGGACGGATTTCGGCCATCAGCCCCGCCCCGCTCGACTATCTCGGTTCGGACGAGGACAAGACGCTCACCGCACCGCCCGGTCCGGGCACGGTGTTCATCGTGGAGCTACCTCTGACCAAGGAGGGGCTGCCCGACGAGGAGTGCCCGGAAGTGACCGAAGCCATCGCCGCGGGCGGCGGCGAACATTCAGTTGGAGGATCATCGTGGCAGAAATAGTTGTGCTCGACGACGTGATGGATGCCGGCATCCTTATCCGCCGCATCCTCGAACGCAAGGGACACGCCGTGTTCTCCTTCACCGAGGAGGAGGAGGCGCTGGACCATATCCGCAGAAACGCGCCCGCGCTGGCCATTCTCGACATCAAGCTCAAGAAGATGACTGGCGTGGAGGTGCTGGAGGAAATCCGCAAGATTTCCAAGGCGGTCAAGGTGATCATGCTGACGGGCTATCCCACGCTCGAAACCGCTCGCCGCTGTCAGGAGCTGGGCGCGGTGGACTATTGCGTGAAGCCCATCGACAAGGAAGAGCTCGAAGAGAAGGTCGCCCGCGCGCTGGCGGACTAGCGGATACGCCATGAATATCGAACTCAGCGAACTGTTCCGGCATTGGACCTATCAGGTCTTCGCTCCGGGCACGCTGTTGCGCAAGAAGTACGAGGCCTTCAAGAACCTCCTCGACATCGACCGCACCTGCCTGCGGCGCATCGCGGAGCTGGAGGAACTCTACTATGGCCGCGTGCCCGCGGACTGGGCGCGCGTGACCATGCTCACCCGCGCCCTGTCTGCGGACGTCAAGGCCATCACCAGCGAGTTGATGCGCATGCGCCCCGGCCATTACCTTGACCTGCCCGACTACCGGCGCAAGATAGACTTCTACCTGTCCATGCAGACCGAGCCGCCGGACTTCGATTTCGCGCCGCCGTACGCCATTGCACTGTCCGAGGCGCATCTCTGCCCCGACGAGGCGGGCAACAAGGCGGCGCGCCTGTCCGGACTGGCCGAGGTGGAGGACCTGCCCGTGCCGGGCGGTTTCGTCATCACCACCCGCGCCTTCCATTATTTCATCGAGTACAACGAACTGCGCCCGCGCATTGAGACGCTGCTGTCCAAGGTCACCCTCGATTCGCCCGGCTTCGTCATGGACATTTGCGAGGAGATACAGCGCCTCGTCATGGAAGCCGAGGTGCCGCCTGCGGTGGAGAGGGAATACCGCGAGCACGCGCTGGCGCTGGCCGCATCGCGCGGGGGCGGGATCAAGCTCGCCGTGCGGTCCTCCGCCGTCGGGGAGGACACCGAGGCGTCCTTCGCCGGGCAGTACGACAGCATCCTTGGCGTGTCCCTCTCGGACCTTTCGTCGGCCTACCGCAAGGTGCTTGCCAGCAAGTATTCGCCTAAGGCCGTCACCTACCGCATCCGTTACGGCATGCCCGACATGCAGACCCCCATGGCCGTGCTCGTCCTCGAAATGATCGACGCGCGCACCAGCGGCGTGGTCTACACCCGCGACCCCGCCGCTCCCGAGGCCGACACCCTTGCCGTCTATGCCGTGGAGGGCATCGCCCGCTCGCTCGTGGACGGAAGCTCCTCTCCGCACGTGACTACGCTCTCTCGCACCAATCCGCCCGCCGTCCTTTCCCGGACCTGCGGCGGCGCGGCTCCGCAGGTGGTCAGCGGCGCGATTCCCGACGGAGACGAATGCCTCGCTGACGAATACGCCGAGACGCTCGCCCGCTGGGGCCTCGCGCTGGAGGACGCCTTCGGCGGACCGCAGGACATCGAGTGGTGCATGGACCGGCTCGGTTCGCTGTGCATGATCCAGTGCCGACCGTTGGCCATCCTGCCTCCATCGGAGTCGCATGCGCCGGAGGCCGCCGTCGAAGTGTCCGTCGAACCCGTCCTCTCCGGAGTGGGAGCCAGCCCGGGCATCGGCATCGGGACGGTATGCCGTCCCCCGCGCGTGACGGAACTCGACGACATTCCCGAGGGCTGTGTGCTCGTGGCAGATACCCTCGCCCCGGTGTTCGCCAGCGTGCTCGAACGTCTTTCTGCCGTGGTCACTGACACGGGGTCCAAGGCCAGTCATTTCGCCTCCGTGGCCCGCGAGTTCGGCCTGCCCGTCATCGTGGACGCCAAGTTCGCCACCCGTGCCCTCACCGATGGTATGACCGTTACCGTGGATGCCGATGCCGGACGCGTCTACCCCGGAAGCATCGAGGCACTGGCCATTCGCGCGGCCAAACGTGCAGCGGACCGGACCACGCCGTTTCATCGGCGGCTGCGCAAGGTCATGGATTACATTTCGCCCCTCAATCTCACGGACCCGGACGCAGAGAACTTCGCACCCAAGGGGTGCCGCACCATGCACGACATCGTGCGTTTCTGCCACGAGAAGGCCGTGGCCGAGATGTTCTCCCTCGTGAACAAGGGCGGGCGCGGACTTGCGCAGGCCAAGATTCTCGAAGGCGGTCTGCCGCTGGTCATGCACATTCTCGACCTTGGCGGCGGGCTCACCCCGCAGGCGCGCGACGCAACCGTCGTCGATCCCTGCCATTTCGCCAGCGAGGCCATGAGTGCCCTGTGGGAAGGCTTGAACCACCCCGACATCCAGTGGGACGGCAGCCTTCTCGCTTTCGACTGGGAGGAGTTCGACCGCATGAGCGCCGGCATCGTCGGCCTCAAGTCCAAACTCCTGTCGAGCTACGTCATTCTCGCCCGCGACTACATGCACACCCTGCTGCGCTTCGGTTACCACTTCGCCGTGCTCGACACCATGTGCACCGACCATTCCGACTCCAACTACATCAACTTCCGCTTCAAGGGCGGTGGTGCGGAAATGGGCCAGCGCAGGCTGCGGCTGGCCTTCGTGGACAAGGTCCTGCGCGACGCGGGCTTTACCGTGCGTATCACCGGCGACATGCTCGAAGCTAACCTCGCCCGCGCCCCACGCCCGCGTATCGAATTGAACCTTACGTTGCTCGGCATGCTCCTCGGCAAGACCCGCCTGCTCGATATGGCCCTCACCGGTGATGAACAGGTACAGCAACTGGTGGACGAATTCCTCGAATCCGTCTGATCGGTGCTTCGCTAGCGCGAGGTGAGAGGATGGGAGAAGAGAAGCCTACGGCGGCCGGGCGGGGGAGAAGAGGAAGCCTCCGGCGGCCGGGGCTCTGCCCCGGACCCCGGTCAAGGAAATGATTTCCTTGACAATCCTCACTAGGGCTTCGTCGCGCAAAGCCGTACGGTGTACCAAGGGCAGATGGCCTATCGCATGTCGGGGGTCCAGGGGGCCAGCGGCCCCTTGGCCGGCGGAGCCTACGTCTTGCATGCGGCAATGAACGATACGGTCGGCGGAGCCTGCGTCTTGCATCGGTCAACGAACGATACGGCCTGACCACTGGATGACGGGTGAATATGGCGTACGAAGTGAACTGGGTAACGGATCATTTGGCGGTGGGCGGAGCGCCCATGTCGTACGATGCGCTTGGCGCGCTAAAGGCGCAGGGCATCGACGCGATCCTGAACCTGTGCGGCGAGTTCTGCGACCTGCACTGGATCGAGGCCGATGAGGGCTTCGACGTCTACTATTTTCCCATCCCGGACGAGGAGACGCCGGACCTTGGCGAGCTTGAGAAGGCGCTGGAGTGGCTGGACGAGTCCATCTACCTTGGCAAGAAGGTGCTCATCCATTGTCGCCATGGAATAGGGCGCACGGGCACGGTGCTCAACGCCTATCTGCTGCGCAAGGGGCTTGGGCACAAGCTGGCGAACCGTACGCTGAAGGGCTTGCGATCCAAGCCGCAGAATTTCGACCAGTGGCGTTTCGTGCGGCGCTACGGCAAGAAGGAGGGCCAACTGACCATCCGCGAGCCGTCCCTCGAAATGCGGCATCTGGTGGACCTCATTCCATTTTTCAAGGATTATGAACGCATCGTGACCAGCGTGGACGATCTGGTGGGCGAGGGCGGGCAGGACGGGCTGTGCGGGCGCGGGCATTCGCGCTGCTGCACGCGTCTGGTGATGCTGCCGCTCATCGAGGCGGTGTACGTGAATCACGCCATGAACATGACCCTGTCGCAGACGGAGCGACAGGCGGCCATTGAGGCCGGGGCCGAGGCGGGGAAGCGTCTGCGGGGCTTTGGATACATGCGTGATGATCCGGGATCGCTGACGGAGGGGATTCGTGCGGCCTACGAGGGGGCGGGGCTGGCCTGTCCGCTCAACGAATTAGGCGAGTGCCGCATCTTCGAACGCCGACCGCTGCATTGCCGTCTGGCGGACCTTCCGGCCGGAAAGGCGGATGATCCGCTGGTGACGACGGTGGTCCCTGCGGCACTGTCCACGGTGTCGGCCAGCCTGTTCTTCGCCTTCACGTCGGAATTCCCGTCAGGCGCGCCGATGCGTTTCGCGCTGGCGGACGTGATTTCAGGGAAGTTCGTGCAGACCTTCTTTCATCATCTCATGCATGCCGCGGCTCGCGGTCCTGTTCCCGGAAAATCCTGACGTCGGAAAATGCGAAGGCCCCGCATCGCTCGAAGCGGGGCCTTCCACGAGGGTTGGAGGTAGGGCTGGTGAAATTTTATCCGGCAACCCGGCCCTGTGTTGGGGAGGCCGGGGGGGGGAGAGGGCCGGGTTGCCTGTTGGGGGATGGGGGCGAAGCTGCGAGAGCTTCGACCGCCGTGTCACTTCATGCTGTTTCCGGGGCTCGCCAATGGGCGTTAGCCCGCCTTGATCTCGATCTTCCGAGGCATGGTCTTTTCGGCTCTGGGCAGGAAGAGATCGAGCACGCCGTCCTTGAGTACGGCCTTGATCTTGTCGCGGTCCACCTCGTCGGTGAGGGAGAAGCTCCGCGCGTATTCCACGGCACCGAATTCCGTGCGATGCATTTCGCCAGCGGGCGGCGCGTAGGTGCTTTTTCCGTGGACCACGATTTCGCGGTCCTGAAGGTCGATGGACAGTCCATCCGGCTCAACGCCGGGCATGTCCAGTACCATATGCCAGCCGTCCTTGCGTTCGAGGATATCCGTCGCCGGAAGGTGGCGCTCCAGTTCTCTTTCGTTCTTCTTTTCAACTTCGTTCGACATGACTGACTCCCTCCTAGGCGCTGATGGAAATCTTGCGGGGCTTCACGGCTTCGGCCTTGGGCAGGACGATTTCCAGTATGCCGTTCTTCAGGGTTGCCTTCACGTTGTCACGATCGATGTTGGTCGTGATGTTGAATATGCGCTGGAATGCGCCGAGTCCGCGTTCCTGCCGGTAGTACCGGCCCTCGTCGGCCTTGCGCACGCCCTTGATGACCAGATCGTTTTCGGTCACTGTAATGTCGAGTTCGTCCATTGCAATGCCGGGAACGCATGCATGGATATAGAGGGCGTTTGCGTCTTCCGACACATTCACCGGAGGATATGATGTGCGCCGTTGGCTAATGGAGATGGGCTGCATCATTTCCTCGAAGAAGCGGTTCAGGTCTCGCGGAAAATCATAGAGGGTTCCAAAATCAATTACCATTTCTTTCACCTCCGTTTTACGAGTACTACAATAAAACCGACTTCCGACCTGTCAACACCGCATCCCAATTTTTCTTGAAAAATTCTTCGCAGCGCGCCGGGCGGGCACCCGCAGGAGAATTTTCGACATCACGAAACAATATGAGCATCCGTGCTTGACCTGTCTACAGGTTCAGGGTGCAGTCTGTGCGAACGGTACCGCTCGAAGGGGACGCCCTTCACGAGAAACGTGGCGGCGTTCGGCCCGGAAAGTATCCGGAGGCCGGGCGCGTCATGAAACGGAGATGTCATGGGATACACGGTTGGACGACTCGCCGGGAAATTCGGGCTCGCCCGCAGCACGCTGCTCTACTATGAGCGCATTGGCCTGTTGGCGCCGTCCGAGAGAACGGCGGCGGGGTACAGGCTCTATTCGGCCGAAGACGCCGCGCGGCTTTCGCGCATCTGCCGCTTTCGCGACGCGGGTGTTCCCCTGCGGGAAATCGCGGATATCCTCGTCGGTTCGCAGTCCGATCTGTCCGTCATCCTCGAAACGCGGCTTCGGGCGCTCGATCAGGAGCTGGAGCGTATCCGCTTCCAGCAGGAGTTCATCGCCCGGCTGCTGCGCAACAGGGAGATTCTGGAAGACGCCTCGGAGCGTGACGAGGAAACGTGGCAAAAGGCCATTCGTGCTTCGGGGCTTACCGACGAATCCATCCGCCGCTGGCACGAGGAATTCGCGTCGGCAGACCCCGAGGGCCATCGGGCCTTTCTGCGGGCGCTCGGATATCCAGTGGACGAGAACGACCTGATCCAGACACTCGGCAAGGCACCCCATCATTTGAGGAGAATCAACATCATGAGCGAACGCTTCATGGAAATATTCATGGAAACCCTGTCCCCGCTGACCCTTCAGGGGCCGAGCGGCAGGGAGCATACCCTGCGCGCCCTGCGCATGATTCCGGAGCTGCCGCAGCGTCCGCGCATCGCCGACATCGGCTGCGGAACCGGACTTGCCGCACTCATCCTCGCGCAGGAGACCGACGGCGTCATTGAGGCCCTCGACAGCCACAAACCCTTTCTGGAGCGGCTGGAATCCGCTGCTGCGGCCAAGGGGCTGACCGAGCGCATCAAGATCATCCATGGCGACATGGCGGCCCTGCCCTTTGCGCCGGAAAGTCTCGACGTCATCTGGGCCGAAGGCTCCGCCTTCATCATCGGCTTCGATAGGGCGCTCGAAGAGTGGCGTCCGCTGCTTAAGGACGGCGGCTGCCTGTGCATCTCGGAACTGGCGTGGCTGACGGACAATCCGTCGCGCGAGGCGGCCGAGTACTGGCAGGGCGTCTATCCCGAGATGCGCACTATCAACGCGCTGAAGCAGGCCATCGCTGAGCGCGGGTACACGGTGATCGGTTCCTTCACGTTGGCCGAATCCGCGTGGCGGGACTACTACGCGCCGTTCCCCAAGCGTCTGGCGGAGCAGCGCCTCAAGTACGCCGGTGACGAGGAAGCTCTGGCCGTTCTCGACAACTTCCAGGCGGAACTCGACGCCTTCGAGAAGTTCCGGGAGTTCTACGGCTACGAGTTCCTCGTGGCGCGAAAGGCCGACTAGCGCGGCTTCCATGCGCAAAATTGGGGCGGCGGATGCTCATGTATCCGCCGCCCCTTGTCGTTTGCCGCCGTCGGTGCGGGGTTGACCGGTGTCCCGGCGAGCTTTAGTCTGGAATATTGCGGCATCTGTCCGCAGCATCCCGAAACCGGAAGGAAAACGACCACGCGATGACCGACGCCACTCCCTACCGTACCATCTGGAAGCTCTCGTGGCCCCAGATCATCATGATGTTCTTCCATTTCTGGATCGGCTTCATCGACGTCTACGTCGCCGGAAAGCTCGATTCGCGGGTGCAGGCGGCGCTTGGCATCATCACCTCGTGCCTGTTCTTTCTGCTGGTCATCGCGGTGAGCGTGGCCAACGGCTCCGTGGCGGCCATCAGCCAGTCCGAGGGCGGCGGCCTGCACCGTCGCGCGCGGCGCTACGTGGGGCTATGCCTTGAGCTGGCGCTGGCTGGCGGCATCGTCATTATGGGCGCGGGGCTACTCCTGCGCGACCAGATGCTCGCCGCGCTTCGCGTGCCGCAGGAGATTTCCGCCATTACCGGCGACTTCCTGCAGGTCTACGCGCTGCTTCTGCCGCCGTACTATCTGCTGCTCATCACCAATGCCGTGTTTCGGGCGCGCAAGGAGGTCATGTACCCCCTGTACGCAATGATAATGATCACCGTGGTGAACACCGTGGCGGACTTCGGGTTGGGCCTCGGCCTGTGGGGGCTGCCCAATCTCGGGCACAAGGGACTGGCGTGGGCGACCTTCTGGTCCGTCAGCGCTGGCACGGCGCTAAACCTCTACCGCATGTGGCGCAAGGGCATGCTCGATGCCGACGTCTTTCCGCCGCTGCGCTGGATTCGCCGCGCGCTGCCGTACCTGTTCCGCGTGGCGTGGCCCTCGGGCCTGATGCAGATTCTGTGGCAGACGGGATACCTCGTGCTCTTCGCCATCACCGCCAGTCTGCCCGTGGGCAACATCGACGCGCTGGCGGGCATGACGGCGGGCATCCGCGTGGAGTCGCTCCTGTTCCTGCCCGGTTTCGCCTTCAACATGACGGCCAGCGTGCTGGTGGGCAATTCCCTCGGCGCGGGGCGGCCGGACGAGGCCCGGCGCTACGGCCTGCGCATCTGGGCCATCGGGGCCACGGCCATGAGCCTCGTATCCCTCGTGGTCTGGCAGTTCGTGCGGCCGCTGGCGGCGTTCCTCACTCCCGAGGCAGCCGTGCAGGCCCAGATGATCGACTATCTGCTCTACAACATGCTGGCCATCCCCTTCACCCTGACCAGCATGATCCTCGGCGGGGCCTTCAACGGCGCGGGTGCCACGTGGTACAACATGTGGATATTCGCGGTGACCGTGTGGTGCCTGCGGCTGCCCATGGCCTATACGCTGGGGCATCACGTCCTCGGCAACGCCACGGGCGTGTGGATGTCGCAATTGGCGTCGCAGATGGTGCAGGCGGGTCTGCTTTTCTATTTCTTCACCTTCGGCAACTGGCAGCGCTTCGCAATGGTGCGCCGCCGGGAACGCAATGGCCAGCAGGGTGCCAGCGTCGCGGGGACGCCCCTTGGCACCAACGGCGCGAATCTCAGGAAGTAACCGGACAACCAGCGGGAGGACCATGGCCTCGATCTTCACTCCGATCAGTCTCGACGGTCAGGCCGAATACCTGCGGCGCTTCGCCGCGTGCCCCCAGAAGGCCTCGGACTACAGCTTCGTCAACATCTGGGGCTGGGCCGAGGAATACGGCCTCGAATGGCATTTCGGCGAGCATCTCGTTTGGATCAGGCAGACCCGGCCGGAATCGGTCTGCTGGGCACCAGTCGGCCCATGGACCGACGTGGACTGGTCGCGCTGTCCCGTGTTCAGCGCTTCGGGCGGGCGCTACATCCGCGTTCCCGAACTTCTCGCCGAAATATGGACCGGCGCATACGGCGGGCGTGTGGACCTCGCTGAGACCCGCGATCACTGGGACTATCTCTACGACGTGCGCGAGCTGGTGGACCTGAAGGGCAACCGCTTCCACAAGAAGAAGAACCTGCTCAGCCAGTTCGTGAAGAAGTACGACCATGTCTACCACTCCATGACGCCGGACTGCGTGGAGGCCGCGCTGGACATGCAGCTCGAGTGGCTTTCGTGGCGCGACGAGGAATCCCAGCAGACGCTTGCCGCCGAGAACCGCGCCATCACCCGCGTGCTCACCGGGTGGGACTCCCTGTGCGGCGTGTTCGGCGGCGTCATCGAAGTCGAAGGGGCGCAGGCCGCCTACACCGTTGCCGAACGCCTTTCTGACGACACCCTCGTCATCCATTTCGAGAAGGGACACACCCATTTCAAGGGTATCTATCAGGCCATCAACCAGATGTTTCTCGCCTCGGACGCGAACGGTTACGTCTTCGTCAACCGCGAGCAGGACCTCGGCGATCCTGGCCTGCGCAAGGCCAAGGAATCCTATAATCCCGTCGGCTTCCTGCGGAAGTTCGAGGCCCGCGTCCGCTAGCGTCCAACTCCCCGCCGTGGCAGTGGAAGTTCCCCCTTCCGTCCGCCGCGTCGAAGTGGCAGGATGAGGCCCTGCAACAGGGAGCCGTGCATGCACTTCAGTCTTCGGATTGCCGCCAACTCGCTTCGCACCCACAAGGTGCGCACCATTCTCGCCGTGCTCGGTGTCTTTCTCGGCGCGCTGGCCCTCACCGGCGTGCAGCACCTGTCCGAGGCCATGGTCCGCAAGGCCGAGGTGGAGATCGAGAAGCTCGGCCCGAACCTGTTCATGGCGCGCTCGGGCCGCATCCGTTGGCGGCGGGGTTCCGTGCAGGTGCGCGGCGATGCCGCGACATTTAGCATGGCCGACGCCCACGCGCTCCTCGACAATCTGCCGTCCACGCTTTCCGGTGCGCCGTTCACGCAGGTCACCATGGATATTGCCGCCGAGGGCACCAAGATTCCGTCCTCACTCATCGGTACCACGCCGGACTACCGCCACGTGCGCAACACCAGCCCGGAGTTCGGGCGTTTTTTCTCCGATGAGGACGTCGAGCGGCGGACCATGGTATGCGTACTTGGGCGCGCCATTGCCGAACGCCTCTTCCGCAGGCCAGAAGCCGCCGTGGGGCAGGAGGTCGCCTTCTATCGCGCACGGCTGCGCGTCATCGGCGTCATGCAGGCCAAGGGTGCGGACATCGTGGGCACCGATCAGGACGAGCAGGTCTTCGTGCCCATCAGCACCTACATGCGGCGCATGGCCAATACCGACGCCATTTCCGGCGTGTATATCGAACTCGCCCCCGGCACGGACGCCGAGGCCGCCAAGGACACCGCAACGGCCATCCTTCGCTCCCGCCACGGCATCCGTCCCGGTCAGGACGACGACTTCGCGGTGCTCACCGCTCGCGACACCATACAGCTCCAGACGCAGGCCCTCGAACTCGTGGGGACCCTCGGACTCATCAGTTCCACCGTGTCCTTCGCCGTGGGCGGACTCGGCATCCTGTCCATCATGATTCTCCTCGTGCGCGCTAGGCGTATGGAGATCGGCATCCGCCGCGCCGTGGGCGCACGCCGGACAGACATCGTCCTCCAGTTCCTCTTCGAGGCCGGATTGCTTTCGGGCATGGGCGGCATCCTCGGCGTGGCCAGCGCCCTCGGGCTCGTCAGCATCGTCTATGCCGTCGCGGATTTTCCCTTCGTTTACCGTCCCGTGCTCATGGGCGGCATCCTCACCGGCTCCGTGCTCCTCGGCCTCGCGGCGGGCGTCTACCCCGCATGGCAGGCCTCCCGCTTCGAAGTCCTCGATATCCTGCGCGACGGCGAATAGCCGGGGCGCTGTGGCTGGGGCGTATCGGCCGTGGCGGGCGCTGTGGCTGGCCGTATCGTTCCCTGCCACATGCAAGCCGTAGGCTCCGCCGGCCAAGGGGCCGCTGGCCCCTTGGAACCCCGATATGCGATAAACGAGGGGTGCCTTTGGCGAGCCGTACGGCTTTGAGCGACGAAGCCCTAGTTGGGATTCTCAAGGGCCCACGGTCCTTGAGCGGGTCCGGGCAGAGCCCGGCCGCCGGAGGCGAACTTCCGCGCAGCGGCTTGGCGCTGTGGCTGACGCACGCGAAGACGCCGGAAGCACTGGCGTGCTTCCGGCGTCGTAAATCGGTGGCGTCTGGATGGGCTTAGTCTTCGACGAGTTCGGCGAGGCGGGATTCGACGAATTCCCAGCGTTCGAGGAGCGCGTCAAGGTCGGCCTCGGCCTGCTGGAGGTCCGTTGTGGCCTTGGCGAACGCGCCGGGGTCGCGCTGGTAGAATGCCGGGTCGGCGAGCTTGGCGTTGAGGTCGGCCTGAAGCGTTTCGAGGGCCTCGATGCGCGCGGGGGTCTGGTCCAGTTCTTTGCGCAGGTCGTCGCGCTCGCGCTTCTCATTGAAGGTGAGCTTGCGCTTGCCGTCGGAGCGCACGCGGGCTTTGGCCTCGCGCGGGGCGGCGGCATCGGCCGTGACCGGGCGTTCCTCGGTCTGCGGGCGCTGGCGGAGCCAGTCGTCGTAGCCGCCGACGTACTCGCGGACCTCTCCGTCGGGATCGAAGGAGATGGTGGAGGTCACGACGTTGTTCAGGAAGGCGCGGTCATGACTGACGATGAGCACGGTTCCCGAGTACTGGAGGAGCAGTTCTTCGAGCAGGTCGAGGGTTTCCGCGTCGAGGTCGTTGGTCGGCTCGTCGAGCACCAGCACGTTGGACGGCTTGGTGAACAGCCGGGCCAGCAGCAGGCGATTGCGCTCTCCGCCGGAGAGGGTGTGCACCTTGCAGCGTGCGCGCTCGTTCGTGAAGAGGAAATCCTGAAGGTAGCCCATGACGTGTCGGCGGTTGTCGTCGACGGTGATCCATTCGTTGCCGTCGGCCACGGCGTCGCATGCGCGGGCGTCCATGTCGAGGCTGGTGCGCAACTGGTCGAAGTAGGCGATGTCGAGATTGGTGCCGAGGCGCACGGACCCGGCGGACGGCTCGATTTCACCGAGCAGGGCGCGCAGGAGGGTGGTCTTTCCCGCGCCGTTGGGCCCGATGATGCCAACCTTGTCGCCGCGCATGACCGCCGTGGAGAAGCCGCTGAAGATGGTGCGCCCGCCGAGGTCGACGGCGAGGTCGCGGGCCTCAATGACGAGCTTGCCCGACAGGCCGGATTCCTGCATCTGCATCTTCGCCTCGCCGGGGCGGTAGCGCCGCGTGCGGCGCAGTTCGCGCATGGTCATGAGGTCGCGAAGTCTGCCCTGATTGCGGCGGCGGCGGGCGGTGACTCCCTTGCGCAGCCACTTTTCCTCTTCGGCGAGCTTGATGTCGAAGCGATCCCATTCCTTTTCCTCAGCGTGCAGGAGTTCCTCCTTGCGCGTGAGGTAGGTGTCGTAGTCGCAGGCCCAGTCGGCCAGACGGCCGCGGTCCAGCTCCACGATGCGGGTGGCGAGCTTCTTGAGCAGTGCCCGGTCGTGGGTGACGAAGAAGAGCGTCTTGGCGTGGCGCAGCAGGAAGTCTTCGAGCCAGGTGATGGAGTCGATGTCGAGGTGGTTGGTCGGCTCGTCGAGAAGCAGCACGTCCGGATCGCTGGCCAGTGCGCGGGCGAGCAGGACGCGGCGCTTCATGCCGCCGGACAGGGTGAAGAATTCGGCGTCCATGTCGAGCTTGAGGCGCGACACGACGGTCTCCACCGTGCGGTAGGCCTCCCAGCCGCCGCTGGCGTCCACGGCCTGCTGGGCGGCTTCGAGGTCGCGCAGGGCGGCGGGGTCGCGTTCCGCGGCGGCGGCAGCCAGACGGTAGGCCGAGAGCGCCTTGCCCATCTCGCCGATGCCAGCGGCCACCACGTCGAAGACGCGGCCGTGGATGTCCTGCGGGACGTCCTGTTGCAGACGCGCCACGCGCACGCCCTTGCTGATGGAGACTTCGCCGGAATCCGGCCGCATGGCTCCGCTGACGATGCGCATGAGCGAGGTCTTGCCCTCGCCGTTGCGGCCTACGAGGCAGACGCGTTCGCCTGCCTCGATCTGCATGCTTATGCCGTCCAGAACGGCGGGGCCGGAAAAGGCCAGCCGGACGTCCCGGATACTTACGAGAGCCACAGTGTGATCTCCGCTAGCGCTTCATGTTGACGTACTGAAGGGCCACGTCCAGTTCCTGCTCGTTGAGCATCTGGATGACGGCCTGCAGGTCGTCGATCTGCTTGGCGGTCACGCGGACCTGATCGTCCTGGATCGCGGGCTGGATTTTCTTGAGCTTCATGTCCTTGATGAGCTTCACGATCTTCTGGGCGGTCTCCTTGGAGATGCCCTCTTCGATGGCGATGTCCTGCTTGAGCTGGCCCATGGAGGTCGGCTCGAAATCCTTGAACTGGAGGCACTTGGGATCGACCTTGCGGCGGACGAAATGGCTGATGAGCATTTCGCGGATGGCCTTGATCTTCATCTCGTCGCCGGTCACGACGTGGATGTTCTTGTCCTTCTTGTTCAGGGTGATCTCGGTGGTTACGCCGCGGAAGTCGTAGCGCGTGGCCACTTCCTTCACAACGTTGTTCACGGCGTTGTCGATTTCCTGCATGTCGACCTGATTCACGATGTCGAAAGACGGCATTGTGGAATTCTCCTTGTGGATATTATGCGCAACATGCGCGAAAGCGGTTCATAGGAACAAACGGGCCGCCTTGCAAGGGGCGGGCGTGTTGCGGTTGGCCGGGCGTATCGCGTTGGCGTCGCTGTCGCCGTTGCCGTGGGCGGGCCGTATCGTTCGGTTACGGGTGCGAGACGTAGGCTCCGCCGGCCAAGGGGCCGCTGGCCCCTTGGAACCCCGATAGGCGATAACCGTGGGTGCCCTAGGCGCACCGTACGGCTTTGCACGATGAAGCCCTAGTGAGGATTGTCAAGGGGGTCACCCCCTTGACCGGGTCCGGGCAGAGCCCGGCCGCCGGAGGCTCGAAAATTCCCTCGATCGGTCCACCACTGCCACTGTCACGGGCAGGGGATTATCCCAGCGGTATTGACGCAGGTCAATGCCGGTGATTCGGGGGCGTGGCATGGTCGGGACGCATGAACGCACATCATCGACATGCCGGGATGCCCCCGGCGGGAGGAATTATGACGCAGGAACATCTCATCAGGAATATTCCCTTCGCGGAAACTCTGGAAACCGAGGGGCTGGTCGAATATGCTCCGGGGCAGGTCGTCAGCCGCACCCTTGCGCGGCGCGATACGGTGAATATCACGGTCTTCGCCTTCGATGCCGGCGAGAGCATCAGCACCCACAGCGCTCCCGGCGACGCGCTGGTGCAGGTGCTGGCCGGAGAGGCCGTCGTGACCATCGACGGCGTGGACCATGCAATCGGAACCGGGCAGTGCATTGTCATGCCCGCCAACATTCCCCACGGCGTGCGGGCCGAGAAGCGTTTCAAGATGCTGCTCACCGTGGTCAAGCCGTAGGGCAAGCACGAGGATTCGCAATCATGACCGTGACCGAAGCGCCCGAGGGCGCGATTCTCCAGCGCGACAAGGAAACCTACGCCATCGTTCCCCGTACGCCCATGGGCATGCTGTCTCCGGACATTCTGGAGCGCCTGCTCAGCGTGGTGAAGAAGTGGGACATCCCCATCGTCAAGATCACCTCTGGCCAGCGTATCGCCCTTGTGGGCATGAAGGGCGAGGACGTCGACCCCATCTGGGAGGATCTCGGCCGCGACATCGGCCGTGCCACGGAGCTGTGCGTCCATTACGTGCAGGCCTGTCCCGGCACCTCGGTGTGTCGCCTTGGCGTGCAGGATTCGCTCTCGCTTGGCGCGGAGATCGAGAAGGCCTACATCGGTGTGGATTTTCCGGCCAAGGTGAAGTTCGGCGTGTCGGGCTGCCCGTTGAGCTGTGCTGAGGGCAAGGTGCGCGATGTGGGCATTACCGGCAGCAAGAAGGGGTTCAATCTCCATTTCGGCGGCAACGCTGGCAACAGGGCGCGCATTGCCGACACCATCGCCGAGGACCTCTCGCGCGAGGAGGTCGTGGCGCTGACCGCCAAACTTCTCGATTACTACCGCGCCAACGCCAACAAGCGCGAGCGCACCGCGCGTTTCGTGGAGCGTGTGGGCATAGAGACCATCCGCGCCGCCGTGCTGTAGACGGCGGGGCTTCTGGTAGACTGACGGCATGACGCGTACGGCGGTTTCCGAAGGGAGGCCGCCGTTTTTTCGTCATGGGGGCGGCGAGGCGCGGAGGATATCGGGAGAGGGGATGGGGTGAAGGGGATGGGCGGAAATGGGTGACGCAGTTTGAGGGCGTGAAGCCGTGGGGTGTCGCCCTCGCAAAGGGGATTAGTTGCGGGTCCTTTCGAGCATGTCGGCAACGAATCTGGCCAGCCACCAGCATGCCGCAATCCATGCGACGATGACCACGCCGTGCAGCAGGCGGTTGGAGGCGAGCAGTTCCTGACGCGGAAAGGCCGTCGTGCCGATGAAACTGAAGCAGGCCCACAGAAGCAGGTGCAGTAATTGCTTCGTACTGCGTATGATCCGATGCCTGCGCCCGAGAAACAGGCCCATGAACCAGATGAGAAAGAAGGCGATGACGATGAATTTGAACATGGTCCTGTCCGCTGGTTGCGCATATGGTCGCTTGCGTGTCCGGTCCCCATTGCGATATGTAGGCTTGCGCCGAAGGGGCGGGGACACAGTGGCTTCCGATTTGGCCGCAATGGGCACCGCTGGTGCGCATGCATCCTATCGACGGATTCGCGATATGTCCACGATGCGACCGCGGTGACGTGTGTTGCGTGTTGGGCGCGGCGTTGCGGTCCGGATGCGGGAAGAGCGTCTGCATGATGCCCGATCATCCGCCCGTCACGCTGATATCATGCTTCGAGAATCGCATACGCTTTCGGTCCGGCAGCTCAAACCTCGCCCGTCCGCGTGCCGTATCAAAAGGAGATTTCTTTTTTGTCCCAGTACAATCTGAAAACGATCAAGCACTTTGGAAACCGGCATCTTCTCAAGCGCTGCGTTTCCTATTTCATGCCCTACAAGTGGCAGGTTATCATTGGCGTTTTGTCCGCGATGGTCGTCTCCGGCACCAATGCGGCCACGGCGTATCTCGTGAAACCCGCCATGGACAACATTTTCGTCGAGAAGGACGAGACGGCGCTTCTTCTCGTTCCGCTGGCCTTTCTGGGCGTCATCATCGTCAAGAGCGTCTTCCGGTTTCTGCAGGTCTACCTGATGAACTACTCTGGCCTGTGCGTGCTGGAGACGCTGCGCAACGACATGTTCGAGCGCATCATCCGCCTGCCCATGCGTTTTTTCGAGGAAAGTCAGGTCGGCATGCTTATGTCGCGTATCCTTGGTGACGTGAACGGCATCCGCGAAAGCGCCCCCGCGCTTGTCATGTGCATTCGCGAGTTTATCTCCTGCATAGGCCTCGTGTGCGTAGTCATCTATCAGGACTGGCAGCTGGCGATCATCGCGCTTCTGGTGTTTCCCGTGTGTATCTATCCCATCGTTGCCCTTGGCAAGCGCCTGCGCAAGCTTGGCCGCCAGTTGCAGGTGCAGGGGGCGGATATCAACTCCGTGGTGCAGGAGGGCCTGAGCGGTGTCGGCACCATCAAGGCTTTCCATACGGAAGCCATGGAGATCGAGAAATTTCGCAAGGAGAGCAACGGCATCGTACGCCTCTCCAAGAAGCAGATTCTGGCTGGCGAGTTGTCCACGCGCATCATGGAGCTTCTGGGTGGCGTGGCCATCAGCGGCGTGCTGTGGTACGGCGGCAGTCGCGTGCTTCAGGGCATGTCTACGCCCGGCACGTTTTTTTCCTTCGTGACGGCCATGATCATGCTCTACGAGCCGGTCAAGAAGATCAACGAGGCCAACAAGACTGTTCAGGCGTCCCTTGCCAGCGCCGAGCGCGTGTTCGGTCTTCTCGATTCCCACGAGATCGTGCCCGAGGTGGCCGGTGGCCGGGAACTCCAGTTGCCCATCGAGAGCATGGAACTCGATGCCGTGAGCTTCACCTACCCCACGGTGGACGAACCTGCCATTCGCGAGATGTCCCTGATCGTGCGCAGCAACGAGCGCGTGGCCCTTGTCGGCCCCAGCGGCTCGGGCAAGACGACGCTGGTCAACCTGTTGCCGCGCTTCTACGATACGGGCGAGGGACAGATTCGCCTCAACGGTGTGCCCATTGAGGAATACTCGCTGGGTAGCCTGCGGCGTAACATCGGCATGGTTTCGCAGGAGCCCTTCCTGTTCAATATGACCATTCGCGAGAATATCGTATACGGCGTGGAAGGCGTGACCGAGGAGCAGATGCTCGCCGCGTCGCGAGCCGCCTTTGCCCACGAATTCATTGAGGGCTTGCCTGAAGGCTACGACACGGTCTGCGGCGTGCATGGCATCAAGCTCTCGGGCGGCCAGAAGCAGCGCATCACCATCGCCCGCGCCCTCATTAAGAATCCGGCGCTGCTCATCCTCGACGAGGCCACCAGTGCGCTCGACACGCAGTCCGAGCGCATCGTTCAGAAGGCGCTGGACAATCTCATGAAGGATCGCACCAGCATCGTCATCGCCCACCGCCTTTCAACGGTCCTCAACGCGGACCGCATCGTGGTCATGCAGAAGGGACGTGTGGTCGGCGTGGGACGCCACGACGAGCTGCTGGATTCCTGCCCGCTGTACCGCAAGCTGTACGACATGCAGTTTACGGAGAACATTAGCGACGAGGAAGCTCGAAGGATAAGTGCGGAAGAGTAGGTGGGGCTGGGGTTTGTTAAAAATATGAGGTGTGAGTTGTCACATACGCGAAATCTTGTTCACGATGTGTTGGGAGCATTTGCGAGGCGCGAGTATGAGTCTGTTCTGCCTCGGCGTCTTGATCGGTTGCCGTCCTACTGGGCGAGATTTGTAAATAGGATGGCGAGAAAGCAGTGGGGATACAAGCTTGTCCCCAAAGCTTATTCCGATTCGTTATCGTCTTGGCAGCAGGATATGGCTTTTGGGACTCTTGATGCCCTTATCCGAGATGCCGAGTCGTTTGATACGCTTTATAATAGGTTGGAGGATCAGGAATCGCGAGATGTTTTCGATTGGTGCATAAGGAGCAGGATGGCACTTGCGCTGGTTGGTGATGTCGCGTTGTCTGTTTTCCCATCGCCATTGTCTCGAGAACAACATGCGGCCGGAGTGGCCGCGATGCGCGAAGAGTATGGGCAGTTTCAATTTTCGAAATTTGATTTGGGCAGTTTGGGGTGTGGTCAATATGATCTTGGGCCTTTCTGTTCTGTCGTTGAGAATGATGTCGTTCTTGATATAGGCGGCTGTTACGGTGATACGATGTGTAAATTCTGGCGTCAGGCTGGAGTTGGTGGCGAGATTCACGTCTTTGAGCCTGTAGAGGAGAATCGGCGGAGCATCCTCTCTGTGTTGCAGGAGATGGGCGGACCTGGCAATGTTTTTGTTGTTCCGTATGGCGCTTGGGATTGCTCGGCAATAGCTGATATTTTTGTCGATTCCGGGTGCTCGTCGTTGACAGGGGGATGTTTCGAGCGGGAATGCCCCGAGTTTGAAAAAGTAAAATTGAAGACAATTGATGATTATGTTGCTGAAAATGGATTGCGATCCGTTGATTTTATAAAGATGGACATTGAAGGAGCAGAAGAAAAGGCTCTTCTTGGGGCATCGGAAACAATTGCGCGTTATAGGCCGAAGCTTGCAATATCGGTATATCATCGATTTGATGATTTGACACGTATTCCGGCCGTTATATTGGAGGCCTTTCCTGGATACCGCTTTAATATGAGGCATTATCATAGAGGTTTTTTCGAAACTGTTCTTTATGCTGTCGCGGGCAGGTAGTGCCGTTAAGATTGCGAGATGATAGATTGTGCGCGATGGAGGGATGATGATTCTTTCGGATGCGGTGCGCAAGACAATCGAGTCAGGAGATTCTCTCAATCTTCAGCTCGGATGCGGAAAAAGGAACCGTCCAGGATACTTCAATCTTGATATCGTTCCTTTGGACAATGTTGATATCGTCGCTGATCTTAATCAGCCGCTGTGTGCCTTTCCTGATAACTCGGTGCGCCAAATATACAGCCATCAGGTCTTTGAGCATGTTGCCAACCTGATGGGATTGATGGAAGAGCTTTATCGGGTATGCGCCCCCGGTGCGACGCTTGAAATTAGCGTGCCGCATTTCTCGAATCAGTATGGCTACTCCGACCCGACACACGTACGCCTCTTTGGTCTGTATTCAATGTGTTATTTCGTGCAAGAGAGCAGTCAGCCTTTTCGGCGGAAGGTTCCAGATTTTTACACACATGCTCGTTTTCGTTTGGAGCATGTTCATGTTTCGTTTTATCAGATGGGACAAACGAAACGCAACTTTGCGGATAGACTCCTGCGGAATAATTTTGAAAAGCGTGTGGTGAATCGTTCCTGCGCGAGTTTGGAGCGGTATGAGAAGTGGATGTATAGGTTCTGGCCCGCAGAGTCGATAGAATATGTGCTGACTGTAGACAAGTAGCGCGCAGAGTGTGAGATGCGTTCTGGAAAAGGCCGCGGCCAAAATAATTAGGTATAGATAGACTAGCGGCCGCACCAAATGCAGACGTGAAACTCTTCGTTCACTCCCCACACAAAACGCATCACACCCCGGCCAGGCTTTCGCCTGACCGGGGTGGTTCTTTATGCGTCCCCGGAATTCTTCCGGTGTGGTTCGAATTGGCTAGTTGAAGGTCTTGGCGGCCTGGAGGTCGTCCTCGGTGTAGTCCCAGGTGACGTTGTGGGGCGGGAGGGCTTCGCGGAACCAGCGGGGGAGCTGGTCGTCGTGCTTGGTAAAGCCGGCGTCCGCGTTGAAGGAGTGTTCGTCCTTGAGGGTCTGCACGCCGAGGGCCAGCACGTCGTCCGGGGTGATGGAGCCGCCGAAGCGCGCGTTGAGCAGGTCGCACATGACCTGCATGGCGTCGGGCGTGTCGAGGACCGCGAAGGCCACGAACAGGCACATGCCCGAGGCGTCGATGGCCGCCGTGGCGATCTGGAGGTTCTTGGACAACTCCACGTTGCCTTCGGACTTCAGGGCGTCAACGTCGCCGCCGACCTTGAGGATGTTCTGGCACACGGCGTATCCCGCAGTGTGGTCGCCGCCCATGGGGTTGGTGGCGTAGGTCACGCCCACGCCCTTGACGGCGCGAGGGTCGTAGGCGGGCAGGGCCTGATTCTTGACCACGGGCACGCGGTCCACGCCGAGGGCTGCGGCGGTGAAGCCCGTGCCGTTGCCGATGATGCGGCCGAGCGGATCAGCGGTGCCGACCTTCTTCAGCAGCTCGTAGGCCGCCGGGCCGTCGCCCCACGGGATGAGTCCACCCTCCATGGCCATGGCCACGGTGTTGCCCATCTCGATGGTGTCGATGCCCTTTTCGTCGCACAGGCGGTCCATGGCGGCGATGAGGTCGAGGTCGTGGATGAGGGAGTTCGGGCCGAAGCCCCACAGGGTTTCGTACTCGAAGCCCGAGGTCACGTAGTTGCCCTTCTCGTCCACGTAGCGCTGGGAGCAGTGCATGACGCAGCCGGGGTGGCAGCCCTCGTGGACCTTGCCACCGCGCTTTTCGATGAGTTCGGACATCTTCTCGCCGGAGACGTCGGCGGCGTGCTCGAACTGACCGCGCCGGAAGTTCTGGGTGGGCAGTGCGCCCGCCTCGTTGATGATGTTGACGAGGATGGCGGTGCCGAATCCGGCCAGTCCCTGCCCGGTGACGGGGTGGGTCTTGAGGATTTCGGTCCAGCGGCGGTTGGCGGCCTTGAAGGCCTCCTTGTCGGCGTAGTCGATCTCGTCAGCGTTGGTGCTGTCCACGGCGATGCAGCGCACGCGCTTGGAACCCATCACCGCGCCCATGCCACCGCGACCGGCGGAGCGGGCCGGGTTGCCGTAGGGGTCGGTGAACTGGATGGTGGCTGTCTGTAGGCACTGCTCGCCAGCGGTGCCGATGAGCGCCACGGTGCACTTGCCGCCGAAGAAGTCGTTCAGCACGGTCTGGTACTCGTAGTTGTCCTTGCCACCGCGGTCGGGAGCGTCGAAGAACTCCACGCCGTCCTTGTGGATGCGGATGGCGGCGAAGGCTGCGGTCTGCTCGGGCTTGTCTTCGAGGATGACGGCACCGAGGCCGAGCTTGGCGAGCTTCTGGGAGAGCATGCCGCCGGAGTTGGATTCCTTGATGGTGCCGGTGAGCGGGGACTTGCCGCCCACGGAGATGCGCCCGGAGTTGGCGGCCATGGTGCCGGAGAGCAGGCCCGGCGCGAAGACGAGCTTGTTCTCCTTGGACAGGGGATGCGCGTCCGCGGGGACTTCGGTGCGGATGACGCGGGACGTCAGGGCGCGGCCGCCGAGGCCTGCGTAGTCGCCCATCTCTTCGAATGCGAAGGTGCGTTCGCGGGTGTTGATGCGCAGAATCTTCATTGGTTTTTCCTCCATGGAGTGCCGTCGGTGGCGACGGAATGATGGTGAGCGTCGGTGGCGGCACCGGCGTCCGCGCCGGCCCGTTCGTTGAAATTTCTTTCGTCGGAGAGGCAGTCCGCACCCAGGGCCTTCAGGCGCTCCTCGGTCCATTCGGAACCCGTGAGCGCGGTAAGCATGCGGGCCATGCATGGCAGGCCGCGCGGATCGCGCATGACGGCGAAGGCCACGAAGATGCACAGCCCCAGCGAGTCCGCCGCAGCGGTGGCGATGTGCGGGTCGTGGCCGAGGGTGTCGTCGGAGGCGATGCTTGCGACGGTGGTGTCGGTAGAGGCTGGGCCTGCGGCAGGGTGGATGCGTTCGCGCTTTTTGGCGGCTCGTGGATCGCCCTTCGCAATGCGCAGGGTGTCGAGGGACGGGAGCCGCGTGACGCCGAATGCCGCCGCCGCGAATGCTGCGCCGTTGCCGAGCATGCGCCCCAGTTGTTCGTCGGCGTCGACGCGTAGGAGCATGCGCAGGGCGGCGGGGCCGTCTCCCCACATGATTAGCCCGGCCTCCATGGCGATGGCGAGGGTGCGGGCCATTTCGAGGGAGTCGAGGCCCAGCTCGTCGCAGGCGCGATCCATGCGGGCCACGATGTCCAGATCGCCGATGAGCAGATCCGCGCCGAAGCGCCAGATGGTTTCGTGCGGATGGCCGCTGGTGACGAATGCGCCGTTGGCGTCGGTGAATATGCGCGAGCATTGGATCACGCAGCCGGAGTGGCAGCCGCGCCGGGTCGATGCGCCGTGCGCGTCGATGGCCTCGGCCAGCGTTTCGCCGCAGATGCGGGATGCGCCTTCGAAGGGTTCGATGCGATGGCGCGGTTCCTCGTGGTTCGACAGGCCGAGCAGGTCCGCGAGGGCGGCCGTGCCAAAACTGGGGCTGGCCGCGTCGGGCGCGGGCTGGTCGTGCAGGATGCCGGCCCATTCCCGGCGCGCCGCGCGGAAGGCCTCCGGGTCGGCCACTGGCGCATGCTCGTCGCCGTCGTCGTTGAGGACGATGGCCTTGATGCCTTTGCTGCCCATCACCGCGCCCATGCCGCCGCACCCTGCCGCGCGCGAGGGGAGACCGTCCGAATCCGAAAACTGGATCGTTGCGGCCTTCAAGCACTGTTCCCCGGCCGGTCCGATGAGCGCGGAAACTGCGTGCGGACCGTAGAGCGCGCATAGGCGCTCTTGCGCCGCGTAGCTGCGCAGGCCGGACAGCTCGGCTGCGTCGCGGAATTCGACGCTGTGGGCCGAGATGTGCAGGATGCATGGCGCGGCAGGGGATTCCGGCTTGTCTTCGATGATGATGGCCCGCAGGCCCAGGCGCGCCATGTGGCGGGCGAATTGGCCGCCAGCATTACTTTCCTTCATGCCGCCGGTGAGGGGCGATTTCGCGCCCACGGATATGCGTCCAGAGCTTGCCGCGCTGGTGCCCGACAGGATGCCCGCCGCGAGGACCAGTCTGTTTGCCGCAGACAGCGGATGGCTGTCCGGCACGACCTCCGTTGCGATGATACGGGCGGTGAGGGCGCGCCCGCCGAGGCCGCCGAGGGGCGAGGCCGACTCGAAGGCGAATGTGCGGGTGCGGGTGTTGATGCGCAGGATTCTCATGATGTCGTGATGACGTCGCCGGGTCGGCTTGGTCCGGAAATCGGGCGGGCTGAAGCGGCTGAGCGTGCCTCAAGTGGTACGTCCGCGAGCGGTGCGGGACAATCGGGGAACAACGGACATTGCCCTCGGGGATTCCCTGAGGGGGGTCCGGAAAGGGCGCGGGACAAGCCCTTGCGGATGCGCCGCAGGGGGAGGGCTACTTGCCTCGGCGTCGCGGTGAGGGTAGAAGGGACGCGGCGAAGAGGCGGTGCTGTTCGAAGGCGACTCTGCCGCGCTGCAATGTAATGAATTATGACATGAAGACGTTTTTCGAGGGGTTAAAGCCTTTTCCGTTTCGGCGCGCATGGCTTGCCCGCCTGTTCCTTTTCTGCGCCGTGCTTGGTGTTGCCAGCCTCGCGCCGGTTGAGTCCTGTGCGGCCGACGACGGTGCGCAGCCGTGGACGATCCGGCAGCTCTTGTGTGGCAATCCCGCGCTTTTTTTGGGCGGGGCGCTGGTGACTGTCCTGCTCGTCGGCCTGCGCAACCGTGCCCTCAAGCGCGACGTGCGCCGCCGGACCCGCCAGATGCATCTGGAGCTTGCCGAGCGCAAGGTGGCCGAGCGCAACCTGACCAAGAGCAAGGAACACCTGCAATCCATCTTCTATGCCACCCAGAGCCTGTATTATGTCTTCGACGAGTTCGGCGTCTGTCTTGATGTGATCACCTCGCGTGGGGACCTGCTGGACCATTGCCACGTCGTGTCGCCCGTTGGGCGGCGGCTGGACGAGCTGTTTGTGGAGCCGCTTGCGGGCAGAATGGTGCAGAAGCTCAAGACCGCACTGGATTGCGGGGCGTTGCAGGTCCTCGAATACGAGGTGCGCCGGGGTGAGCGTTCCCTGTGGTTCGAGGGCCGCGTGATGCCGCTCTCGGAAGGGCGTTGCGGACCGCGCAAGGTCGTGTGGATTTCGCAGGATATCACCAGTGCCAAGCGGAGCATGGAGGATATCCGCGCCCTGTCGAGCCAACTGGCGCTGACCGAGGAGCGCCAGCGGCGGATCATCGCCGTGGAGTTGCACGATAGCCTCGGGCAGATTCTCGCGACGTCGAAAATCAAGCTGTGCCTCATCCGCAAGCGTCTGCAAGACGAGAAACAGAAGGCGCTGTTCGCCGACCTCGAAGGGCAGATCGACAGCGCCATCAACCTGACCCGGACGCTGGTCTGGGAACTCAGCCCGCCGACGCTGTACACGCTGGGGCTGGTGCCCGCCGTGGAATGGCTGGGCGAGAAATTTTCGGCCGAGTACGGCCTGCGTTTTTCCGTGCGTGACGAGCTGACCCTCGGCATCTCGGATCACGGGCTGAAGGTGCTCCTGTTTCGCGTGGTGCGCGAACTCATGACCAACGTCATCAAGCATGCGCAGGCGCGGGAGGCCTCTGTCCTGTTTTCCAACGACGCTCACCGGCTGAATGTCTTCGTGCGCGACGACGGCGTGGGGCTTGGGGATGTGGCGCGCACTCGTAGTGGATTCCAGCGCGGATTCGGCCTGCTGACCATTCAGGAATCCGTGCGGCACATGGGGGGCGACGTGGCCATCACGCCCGGTTCCGGACGGGGGACCGTGGTCCACGTGTGGGTTCCGGTGTAGCGACAATCAAGCGGGAGACGACATGGGCATCAGGGTAGTCATCGCCGACGACCACAAGGTCTTTCTGGAGGGGTTGTGCTCCCTCATCCACGAGGAAGATGACATGGAGGTCGTGGGGCAGGCCGCGGACGGGCTTGAACTGCTGGACATGGTGGAGCGCCTGCGCCCCGACGTGGTGGTCACGGACATCAGCATGCCCGGCCTCAACGGGCTGGACGCGGCCCAGCGCATCGCCGAGTCGCACCCGCAGGTGCGGGTGGTCGCGCTGTCCATGCACAGGGACAAGCAGTTCGTGCGCGAGATGCTGCGCAACAACGCCAAGGGCTTTCTGCTCAAGGAGTGCTGTTTCGACGAACTGGCCGAGGCCATCCGCTTCGCCATGCGCGGAGAGTTGTATCTGAGCCGTCCGCTCAAGGAATTTGTGGTGCAGGACTATGTGGCCGGGCTGCGCGGGCCGGACGACGCCGCGCCGTGCGCGCTCTCCGGGCGCGAACGCGAGGTGCTCCAGATGATCGCCGAGGGGCATTCCACGCGCGACATCGCCGAAATCCTGCACATCAGCGTGAAGACCGTCGAAACCTATCGGCGGCAGATCATGACCAAGACCAACATCAAGACCGTTGCCGGGCTGACCAAGTACGCCATCCGCGAGGGGCTGACCTCCGTGTAGCGCGGCGGTCCGGACGATTTTTCGGAGACACGCATGATACGTTTTCTGCTCAATGTTCTGTGGTTGGTGCTTGGCGGGCTGTGGATGGCCATCGGCTGGTGGCTCTCCGGCGTCATCATGATCCTGACCATCATCGGCATCCCGTGGGCGCGGTCCTGCTTCGTCATCGGGACCTTTTCGCTGTGGCCCTTCGGGCGCGTGGTCATGGATCGGCAGGACGTCACCGGGCGCGAGGACATCGGAACCGGAGCCCTCGGACTGGTGGGCAATGTCATTTGGTTCGTCCTGTGCGGCATCTGGCTGGCCATCGGCCATCTTCTGGCGGCCTTCGCCAATTTCGTGACCATCATCGGCATTCCCTTCGGCTGGCAGCATCTCAAGCTGGCCGTCATCTCGCTGGCTCCCATTGGCCGGACCGTCGTCGTGCGCGATTGATCGGTCCGGATTCCGGTGCGGCATCCCATGCGGCGGGCAGCATCCCGCCGGACTTGCGAAGAAGGTGCAAACGCGGGTATATGAGCGAAGTTCAAAACGAAACATTTCTGTCCGGCGCTAACGCCGGTTCATCCTTTTCGGCAGTTCGCACGGTGTCCATGCTTCATGTAATGTTCGCCACGCTTTCCTCGCGCCTTGGTGCGCGCGCCCTTGGCCGCTGTGTCGCCCTTGTTCTGGCGGCGGCGCTGGTGCTGTCCCTTACGGGGGTGGCCCACGCGGCCGGTCAGCGCGAGGCCTTCACCGATGCGCTGGCGCGCTTCAAGACCGTGTCCGATTCGCAGCGCCTGTCACAGCGCAAGGACATGTGGCTCGATGCGCATGCCCGGTTTCTGCGCGTGCTGAACATGGACCCGAACAGCCCCTATGCGCCAAAATCCCTGTATTACATGGCCCGCTGCCACGAGGAGCTGGCCCTCAAGTCGTGGCTGAAGTCCGACGCCCGCCGCGCCGTGGATGCCTTCCAGCGCGCGGCGAATCGCTTTCCGGCCGGGCATAGCTGGGTGGACGACTGCCTGTACCGCAAGGCGGCTCTCGCCTACGGCCGTCTTGGCGACCGCGCCGGGGCCGAGGCCGATCTGAAGCTCATTTTGCGCAATCATGCCGGGGGCGATCAGGTCGCTGCGGCGCGCAAGTTGCTGGCGGAGATTCGGGGCGAGGGTGCGACGTCCAAGGCCGCTCCGGCAAGGGACGAGAAGCCCGCAGCACCGGCGGCGAAAGTTGCGCCAGCCGCGCAGAAGGCGCGCCCCGTGCCCGCCAAGGTCCGGGCCGACTACACCGCCGCCGTGGAGCGCCACCGCGCGCTCAAGGCCGATTCCAAGGCCGGGCGGGATGCCTTTTTGCGGCTGGCCCGCACCTTCTCCGAGCTTTCCGCCGTGCGCGACGCCGGAACCTACGCCGGACGCAGCGCGTATTTCGAGGGGCACACCTACGTCGAGCTGGGACGGCGCTCCCAGCGCAAGGATGATTTTCAGGCCGCCGCCGATGCCTATCAGCGGGCCTTTGACCTCTTTGATCCTGCGGACTCGTGGCGGGATGATGCCCTGTACCGCAAGGGCCACGTGGAATTCGCCTACCTGCATGACGAGGATCAGGCCTACGCCGATCTGCTGCGGGTGGTGCGCGAGTTTGCCGATGGCGACCAGCGGGCTGCCGCGCGCAGGATTCTGGACGAGATGGACTCCGCCGGAGCGACGAGCGCCCCGTCGGCCCCGGCTGCGGCCCCGGTCGCGGTTACGCCGTCTGGCACTTCCGGCGGCTCCGGCGGCGTGGCGCGCCTCACGGACGTCCGTCACAGCAGCGGTGACGATTTCACGCGCGTAGTGCTCGACATCGACCATGAGGTGCGCTTCGAGGATCACACGCTGCCGCCGGACCCCCAGCACGCCAAGTCGCACCGCATGTTCATCGACCTGCATGGCACTCGCCTCGCCCCGGACCTCGCGGCGCGGGTGGACGTCAAGGATGGCATCCTGAGCGGGGTTCGCGCCGGTCAGAACGACGCGCAGACGGCACGGGTGGTTCTCGATTTTCAGGAGCTCAACAAGTACCACCTGTTTACACTGGAAAATCCGTTCCGCATCGTCATCGACGTGTTCGGCGAGAACGGGGCCGCGCCGTCCGCGCCCACGGCGGTGGCCGTGGCTCAGCCCGCGCCACGCCGGACGCCGGAGCCGCCGCACAAGCCCACGGCCAAGGATAAGCAGGTGGCCAAGGATGTGCTCTCCCAACTGGGCATGACCATCCAGACCATCATGATCGACGCTGGCCACGGCGGAAAGGACCCCGGTGCGCTCGACTACGAGACGGTAAAGAGCGGGGGCAAGAACAAGCGCCGCATCCGCACCAAGGAGAAGGACGTCACCCTGCGTCTGTCGCGCATCCTTGGCGCGAAGTTCGAGGCCAGGGGATACCGGGTGCTCTACACCCGCACCGGCGACAAGAAGGTGCAGTTGGAGGACCGGGCCATGGCCGCGAACCTCAAGAAGGCGGACCTTTTCGTGTCCCTGCACTGCAACGCCAACCACGATGCGTCCGTGCGTGGATTCGAGACGTACTACCTTGGCAAGGCGCGAAATGACATCGTCCTGCGGCTGGCGGCAAAGGAAAACAACGTCGATCCCGTGCGCATAAGCGATACGCAGAAGATCGTCATGGACCTCGTGCACAGCTTCAAGATCAAGGAATCGCAGGTGCTGGCCAAGCACGTGCAGAAGAACTGCGTGTCGACGCTGCGCAGGAAATACAAGGGCGTTCGGGACCACGGTTCCCGAAGCGCACCGTTCTTCGTGCTTATCGGCGCGCGCATGCCCGCCATCCTCGTGGAGACCGGCTACATTTCCAATCCCACGGAAGCCCAGTGGCTACGCAGCGACGCCTACCTCGATCGCGTGGCCGACGGCATCGTCGGAGGCGTCGAGGCCTACCGAAAGGAATTGGCGCAGGTCGGTCCCTGATAGGGATGACCGGTCTTTTCCTGTCGTGTGAAATCTGGCATAGACTGATGGTGGGACCATACGCAATTCCGGCCGGGCGCACGCGCCCAAACCGCCGATGAAGGGGAAATCATGGTTCAGGATACGGAAGTTTCGCCCGCGATGCGGGTGCTCGTCATCGAGGACAGCAATGTGCAGGCTAAGATCATCTCCCGCCACATCGAGGGGGTGACGAACTTCAGCACGGTCTGGGCCGGGACGCTGGAGGAGGCCAAGAGCATCATCGCCGAGATGCGTGAGGAACTCTTCGTGGCCGTGGTGGACCTCAATCTGCCGGACGCCCCGGACGGCGAGGCTGTCGATCTCACCATGTCCTATGGATTGCCGAGCATCGTGCTTACGGCGACCTTCCACGACGAGGTGCGCGACAGCCTGCTTGAGCGCAACGTGGCCGACTACGTGCTCAAGGAGAGCATCGTGGTGCTCGACAGCGTGGTGGATTCCCTGTCCCGCCTGTTCAAGAACCAGTTTCTCAAGGCGCTTGTGGTGGACGACTCCCGCGCGGCCAGAAATCTCGTTCGCAACCTGCTCGAAATCCAGAATTTTCAGGTGCTGGAGGCTGGGGACGGGCAGGAGGCGCTGGAGGTTGTCGCCGCCACTCCGGACCTGCGCCTCGTGGTGACGGACTGGGAGATGCCGCGCATGGACGGCTTCACGCTGTGCGGTGAGTTGCGTAAGGCGCACAAGAAGGATTCGCTGGCCATCGTGGGCATTTCCGGAGCGGGTGGATCGGCCATGACGGCGAAGTTCCTCAAGCTCGGAGCCAACGACTTCCTGGCTAAGCCCTTCTCCGCCGAGGAATTCTCGTGGCGGGTGAATCAGACCATGGAAATGGTGGAGCTGGTGAAGGAACTCAACGAATGTCAGGAGCTGCGCAGGAAGTAGTCCTGCGTTGCCAAAGCGTTTTCAGGGGCGGCGATTCTCGCGAATCGCCGCCCTTTTTCATGATCGTGCGCATTTCTCCGAGTTTTTCGATAGGTGCGCCTTTCGAAATTGAAAGCGCGCAACATCCCGGCGCAATGGAATCTTTTTGCCGGGCGAGCGGCAGCTCAATCCGTGAACGGCGTAAATCGGGAGGCGGGTGGCTTTACCTCGGGGATGATTCCGAGTACACATGGCCCTTCGATTCGACGCAACACTTTCGATTCCCAAGACAAACAGGACGTATGCTAGGCGGCAAAACCTTCGCAAGCGACAACAACTCCGGCGTCCATCCCCGCGTGATGGAAGCGTTGACGCGCGCCAATGCGGGCCACTGCGTGGCCTATGGCGACGATCCGATCACCGCGTCCGCCCAACGGGCGTTTCGCGACACGTTCGGACCGAACGCGCATGTCTTCTTCGTCTACAACGGGACCGGCGCGAACGTCTCGGCGCTCTCGGCCATGCGGCGTTCGTTCCACGGTATCATCTGCGCGGACTGCGCACATGCGAACGTGGACGAATGCGGTGCGCCCGAATGCGTTTCGGGTTCCAAGCTCCTGCCCGTTCCCTCGGTGGACGGCAGAATCACGCCGGAGGGCATCGCTCCGAAACTGCACCACCTTGGCTTCCAGCACAGCTCGCAGCCGCGCGTGGTGACCCTCACACAGGCCACGGAATTCGGCACAGTCTACAGCCTGGACGACATCCGGGCCATCGCTGATTTCGCCCACGATCATGGTCTTCTGGTCCATATGGATGGCGCTCGTCTCGCCAACGCCGCTGCGGCCCTCGGGTGTTCCCTCGCGGACATCTCCGTGCGGGCCGGGGTGGACGCGCTGTCCTTCGGTGGTACCAAGAACGGCCTCATGTTCGGCGAAGCCGTGGTCCTCTTCGATTCCTCCCTTGTCGGAGACTTCCCCTACGTACGCAAGCAGTGCATGCAGTTGCACAGCAAGATGCGCTTCATCGCGGCCCAGTTCGAGGCCTATCTCACCGATGGGCTGTGGCTCGACAACGCTCGTAGCGCCAACGCCATGGCGCGGCTTCTGGCGGACAGCGTTCGCGACGTGCCCGGCCTTGAGCTGACGTGCCCTGTGGAGACCAACGCCGTGTTCGCGCGCATTCCGCGCGAGGCCGTGGAGCCTTTGCAGAAGCGATCCTTCTTTTATGTCTGGGATGAGGAGACAGTAGAGGTCCGTTGGATGACCTCGTTCGACACGACACCGGAAGACGTATCGGCATTTGCCGCCGATATCCGGGACGTGCTCGGCGAATGCCTGTAGTTGCCACGAATCCGTTGAAGGCGAAAAATGCGCACGTCATGCATGCTTTGCGGCATGTTGCGACGCACATTATACTCTGGTATTGAAACTCGTTTCCCCTTTTGGGGAGGCAAAACAGTTTCTGGAGGCTCTTCTTGATTCGTTTCAGCCGTGTCAACAAATGGTATGGCGACTTCAATGTCCTGCAGGACATCAACCTGCACATCAAGGAGGGGGAGGTCGTCGTTGTGTGCGGTCCCAGCGGCTCGGGCAAGAGCACGCTGATCCGCTGCATCAACAGGCTCGAACCCATCCAGAAGGGCGACATCGTCGTCGACGGCCATAACGTCAACGACCCCAAGACGAACCTGACCATGCTGCGCGCGGAAGTCGGCTTCGTCTTCCAGCAGTTCAACCTCTATCCGCACATGACGGTGCTCGACAACATCACCCTCGCGCCGATCATGGTTCGTGGGATGGAACGGCGCGACGCCGAGGATCTGGCCATGCAGCTTCTGGCCAAGGTCAACATCCCCGACAAGGCCGGGCATTTCCCCTGCCAGCTTTCCGGCGGTCAGCAGCAGCGTGTCGCCATCGCTCGCGGACTGGCCATGAAGCCCCGCATCATGCTCTTCGACGAGCCGACCTCGGCTCTGGACCCGGAAATGATCAACGAGGTGCTCGACGTGATGAAGACCCTGGCCCGTGAAGGAATGACCATGGTCTGCGTCACGCACGAGATGGGATTCGCCCGCGAGGTCGCGGATCGTATCATCTTCATGGACGGCGGTGTGCTCATCGAGGAAAACACGCCCCACGAGTTCTTCTCGAACCCGCAGAACGACCGCACCAAGGATTTCCTCAGCAAGATCCTGACCCACTAGGGCTTTCGCCCGGGGTCAGGTTTTTTGTTTCGGCTGGTTTTGCAATCGGAATCTCACACTATTCATTGCATGGAGGAAGGGATGAAACTGTGGAAGTTCGTAGCCGTGGCCTGCGTGGCCGCCCTGTTTACCGCTCAGGCAGCCTTTGCCGGATCCGTTTGGGATAACATCCAGAAGAACAAGGTCCTTCGCGCTGGCATCATGACCAACTCCATCCCCGGTGCGTTCTACGACGAGAACAACAACTGGGTCGGCTTCGACGTGGACGTCGCCGAGGAAGTCGCCAAGCGCATGGGCTGCCAGCTCGAGCGCGTCGCTGTGACGGACAAGACCCGCATCGCGTTCCTCCAGCAGGGCCGCATCGACATTTCCGTCGCCAACATGACCCACAAGCGTGAGCGCGATAAGTCCATCGACTTCTCCATCACCTACTTCTTCGACGGCCAGAAGGTCCTCGCCAAGAAGGGCACCATGACCACCTGGAACGACTTCGTTGGCAAGAAGATCGCCACCACCCAGGGTACCACGTCCGAGCTGAACATCAAGGCTCTTCTGAAGAAGCTTGGCGATCCCAACTACGAGAAGAACGTCATCTCCTTCCAGGACTACGCCTCCGCGTTCAACGCCCTGAAGATGGGCCGTGTGCAGGGCTTCACCACCGACTCCACCATCCTTCTCGGCTACGCCGCCAAGGAGCCGGGCAAGTACGAGCTGGTGGGCGAGTTCTTCTCCGACGAGCCTTACGGCATCGGCCTGCCCGAGGACGAGTCCAAGCTGCGTGACGCCGTCAACTTCGCCCTGCAGGACATGTGGAGCGATGGCACCTACATGAACATCTACAACAAGTGGTACGGCCCCGACACCCCGTACGCCTTCCCGATGACCGAGAAGATCGAGATGTGGCCGTAGGCTGATCCGTCGTTCACCGCAATGTGACCAACCGCATGAGCCCGGAGCCCTCCGGGCTCATGCATCTTCAAAAGAGACCGGTTGCCCCATGATCAGATACTGGATGGAAAAGCCCTGGGTGCAGTACCTCTCCCTGTTCACGCTCGTTGCGGGGATGGTCTACTACTGGGGATTCGTCTTCGAATTCGGCTACAAGTTCGACTGGAGCGTGCTCTTCGTCACCAACGAGACCTATGGCGAACACATGGGCCTGTTGCTGTTCAAGGGCTTGCAGGTCACCATCGAGATCACGCTCATCAGTTCCGCCATCGCGCTTTCGCTTGGTACGGCCTTCGGCCTCATGCGGGTGTCCACCTTCAAGCCCGCCTACCTGTTTTCCACTGCCTGTGTGGAGTTCTTCCGCAACACGCCGCTTCTGGTCCAGCTCTTCTTCTGGTACTTCGCGCTGCCCCTGGCCCTGCCGGAGGACATCCGCGAGTGGCTGTTCGCGCATAATTTCGAGTTCTGGAGCGCCACCCTTGGCCTCTCCATATACACCGCGTCCTTCATGGCCGAGGTCATCCGCGCCGGGTTGCAGTCCATCCCGCGCGGGCTTCTCGAAGCCGCCTATTCCAGCGGCCTCACCTACGTGCAGGTGCTGTGGAAGATCATCCTGCCCGTGGCCTTCCGCGCCATTATTCCGCCCCTTGGCAGCGAGTTCCTCAACAATATGAAGAACTCCTCGCTGGCCATGGTCGTTGGCGTGTCTGAGCTGGTGTGGACCATGCAGAACGTGGAGTCCCTGACCTTCAAGGGCTTCGAGGCGTCCACCGCCTCCAGCGTGATCTACCTGTCCCTGTCGCTGGTCATCTCCGCGGTGCTCAATGCCGTGAACCTGCGCCTGCGCATCAGCCCGGACGGACGCGTCAGCATGCCGGAGCGCATCCTCGGCCTGTTCCTCGATCCCCTCGCGCTCGGCATCCGCGTGCTCACCCGGCCGGTGCGTCGGCACATGCGCAAGCGCCAGCGCGAACGCCGCCTCGGCGGTGCGAGCTACTCGGCCGGGCGCGCCGCGCTCAATCGGACCGTGGCCCTGTGCTGGCGCGGCGTCGTGTTCGCGCTCAAGGCGCTGTTCGTCGGCGCCATGGGCTACCTCGTGTACCGCATTGGCGTGGGCCTGTATGACTACAACTGGGAAGTCATCGGCAACAGCCTGCCGCTGCTCCTGATCTGGCGTTTCCCCCACGGCAATCCCAACGAACTGTTCTGGGGGCTTGGCGGCCTGTCGTATTCCGTGCTCATGGCGGTCATCGCGATCTCGGTGAGCTTCTTCATCGGCATCGTGGTGGGACTTGGGCGCACGTCGAAGAACGTGCTGTTTCGCATTCCGAGCCTGATCTACATCGAGGTCATCCGCGGCAACCCGCTCATCATGGTCATCTTCTGGATCTACTTCTTCATTCCGATCCTTACCGGCGCGTATCTGGATGTGTTCTGGAGCGCCACGCTGGCCCTGACCATCTTCACCGGCGCGTACCTCGCCGAGATCGTGCGCTCCGGCATCGAGAACCTGCCCGCCGGGCAGTTCGAGGCCGCGCTGTCCACGGGCCTCGGCTACTGGCAGACCATGCGCAAGATCATTCTGCCGCAGGCTCTCAAGCAGATGATTCCGGCCATCGTGGGCCAGTTCATCGCCATCTTTAAGGATACCTCGCTGGCCTACGTCATTGGCGTTCTCGAACTGACCTTCGTGGCCCAGGGGCTGGATAACCGGCTCATGGTCTACTCCTTCGAGATTTACACCACCGTGGCCTTCCTGTACTTCGTGTGCTGCTACACGATGAGCGTGTATGCCAACCGGCTGGAACGCAGGCTGTCGCCAGACGCGGCGCGCCTGCAGATGTAACCCAGGAGGAATCGGGCATGATCCGCATTCTCGTCACCGGCGGAACGCTGGACAAGGAATACAACCAGCTCGACGGTGAGCTTGTCTTCACCAAGACCCACATCGCCGACATTCTTCGGCAGGCCAAGTGCACTGCCGAGGTCGCCATCGAAACCGTGATGCTCAAGGATAGCCTGCACATGGTCGATGCCGATCGCCAGCTTATTCTCGATCGGGTGCGCGCCTGTCCCGAGGACAAGGTCGTCATTACCCACGGCACGGATACCATGGCCGACACGGCCGCCGTCATCGGCCGGGCCGTCACGGACAAGACCGTGGTGCTCCTCGGAGCCATGGTGCCGTACTCCTTCGTCAACTCCGACGCCATGTTCAACCTCGGCTGTGCCTTCTCCGCCGTGCAGCTCTTGCCGCGCGGCAGCTACATCACCATGAACGGCAAGATCTTCAGCTGGGACAACGTGCGCAAGAACCGTCAGAAGGGCGAGTTCGAAACCCTCGGCTAGCCGCGCTCCGGCGCGACATCTCGCATCCAAAAGGCCCGTCGCGACATCGCGGCGGGCCTTTTCGCGTCCGCGCGGCGGGCGCTGGCATCGGCCATATTCGAGTTCCCATCTCTGTGGTATGATGGGCCGATTTCCGCAGCCTTTCTTTTTCCCGTCGACATGTCACACGCTTTCAAGCCTGCCGTCACCTGCCCGTAACCTGCGGTTTCTATCTAGACGATGCGACGATCATTTTCGGATCGTCACGCTCATGAAACAAACCTTCTGGAGGAAAGCGATGCGGATCAGACAGCTTCTCGTAGCGGCATTCATGGTGCTGCTCGTGGCGCAGGGCGCGTGGGCCGAAAGCCTGACGGTCAAGGGCTCCACCACGGTGCTGCCCATCATGCAGAAGAGCGTGGAGGCCTACATGAAGGCCAATCCCGACGTGGACATCTCCGTCTCCGGCGGCGGTTCCGGTAACGGCATCAAAGCCATCATCGACGGCACCACGGACATCGCCATGGCCTCGCGTTTCATGAAGGGCAAGGAAGTGACGCTGGCCATGGAGAAGGGCGTCTACCCCGTGCCCTTTGCCGTGGGTATCGACGCGCTGGTGCCGGTGGTTCACCCCACGAACCCTGTCGCCGATCTCTCCGACACGCAGCTTCGCGACATCTTCGCCGGACGGATCACCAACTGGAAGGAACTGGGCGGACCTGACAAGGAGATCGTGGTCATCTCCCGCGACACGTCCTCTGGCACCTACGAGACGTGGGAAGAGAAGATCATGCACAAGGACCGCGTGTTCGCCGGAGCGCTACTTCAGGCCTCCAACGGCGCGGTGGTGCAGGCCGTGTCCAAGAACCGCTACGCCATCGGCTACATCGGCTACGGCTACCTCGACGCCTCCACCAAGGCACTCAAGGTCAGCGGTATCGAAGGCAATCCCGAGACCGCTGCCAGCGGCAAGTATCCCATCGCCCGCTACCTCTACATCTTCACCAACGGTTGGCCTGAGGGCGAACTGGCCAAGTTCGTCATGTATCTGCTGAACCCCCGTCAGGGTCAGGTGCACGTCAAGGACGCCGGGTACGTTCCCCTCTACTAGGATGATCACGGGACGCCCACGACGCGGCGTCTCGGCATGAATGGAAAGCCCCCGTCCGCCCCTCGTCGGGCGTGCGGGGGCCAAAGCGCCCTCGGCAGAGGGCCGTAGGGAGACGCAGACCGTGAAACGCAGGCAGAAGGACAAGATGATCAGGATGGGATTCGCCACGTGCGCGTTCACCTCCATCATCGTGCTGGCCCTGATCATGATCTTCCTGTTCATGGAAGGGGTGCCCATCTTCGACGTGTACCCCGTGCAAAAGTTCCTGTTCGGGCGCGAGTGGTATCCCACGGCCGATCCGCCGGACTTCGGCATCTTCCCGCTTCTGGTCGGCTCCGTGTGCGTGACGGTGGCCTCCTCGGCCATCGCCATCCCGCTTGGCGTCATGACGGCCATGTATCTGGCGGAGATAGCGGGGCGGCGGGTGCGGGCGGTCATCAAACCCATCGTGGAACTTCTGGCCGCGCTGCCGTCGGTGGTCATCGGCTTCTTCGGCATGGTCGTCTTCGCGCCGTTTCTGCAGGATGCCTTCGACGTGGCGACGGGCCTGAACCTGTTCAACGCCGCCGTGATGCTGGCCTTCATGAGCGTGCCCACCATCTGCTCCATTTCCGAGGACGCCATCTTCGGCGTGCCCAAGGACCTCAAGGAGGCCTCTCTGGCCCTCGGGGCGACGCACTGGGAAACCATGTGGCGCGTGATCCTTCCGGCGAGCCTGTCGGGCATCTCCACGGCGGTGATTCTCGGCATGTCGCGGGCCATCGGCGAGACCATGGTCGTGCTCATGGTGGCGGGCGGAGCGGGGCTGATCCCGGATTCCATCTTCGATCCGGTGCGGCCCATGCCCTCGTCCATCGCGGCGGAGATGGCGGAGGCTCCCTTCCGGGGAGACCACTATTACGCCCTGTTCGCCACGGGCATCGTTTTGTTCGTGTTCACACTCGCGTTCAACGTGCTGGCCGACCAGATTGCCGAACGGCACAAGCAGGTCGGCGCGGCGACGCTCTAGATTCCGGAGGACTCTGTGCGAATGGGTATCGAAACGACATCTGGCGGCGCATCCGCCCAGTGCGGAGCGGGCATCGTGGAGGCCGCGTCGCCCTGTGCCCCCGGGCGTAGGCTCCGCCGCAGGCTGGCGGAACGGACCATGTTCGGGATGTTCCGCACGGCCGCCGGGCTGAACGCTGCCGCGCTGGTCATCATCTGCGGCTTCCTGCTCGTCAACGGCCTGCCCGCGCTATCGTGGGAGTTCCTGACGCAGGCGCCGCGCAACTCCATGACCGAGGGCGGCATCTTCCCCTGCATCGTGGGCACGTTCATCCTGTCCTTCGGGGCGATGGCGGTGGCCTTTCCGCTGGGCGTGGCCTCGGCCGTGTATCTCAACGAATACGCCACGTCGCGGCGACTGGTGCGGGTGATCCGGCTGGGTATCAACAACCTCGCCGGGGTGCCCTCGGTGGTTTTCGGGCTGTTCGGCTTGGCCTTCTTCGTCACCTTTCTGCGCATGGGCGTGAGTATCCTCGCGGGCGTGCTGACCCTTGGCGCGCTGGTGCTGCCGGTCATCATCGGCACGGCCGAGGAGGCCCTGCGCTCCGTGCCTGACACCTACCGCGAGGCATCCTATGGCCTTGGCGCGACCAAATGGCAGACCGTACGCAACGTGGTGCTGCCCACGGCGCTTCCGGGCATGTTGACCGGGTCCATCCTCGGCCTGTCGCGCGCGGCGGGCGAGACGGCGGCCATCATGTTCACCGCGGCGGTGTTTTATACGCCGAAGATGCCGAATTCCGTCTTTAGCGACGTCATGGCTCTGCCATATCACGTGTACGTGCTCGCCACCGCAGGGACGGAGATCGAGAAGACGCGTCCGTTGCAGTACGGAACGGCGCTGGTGCTCATTGGATTGGTCATCGGCATGAATCTCTTCGCGATCTGGCTGCGCGCACGTCTCCAGCGCAAGCGCTGACGCGTTGCTGTGGCGTGCGTTTTGCGGCCGTTGCGGGTGGGATGGAAAGATGTCACATGAATGTAACGGACGGGGGATAAGCGCGTCACCAAACGGTTGTTCAACGGATCGTGACATGACGCGACGCATTCACAGGCAAACGGGAGTCGAGATGCCGAACGAGACCATGCTCATCGTCGAGGATGACGAGGATATCCTCAATCTGCTGTCCTTCAATTTCGAGTCGGCCGGGTACGGCGTCATTACGGCGCGCGACGGCAACGAGGGGCTGGCCAAGGCCAGACGCCACAGGCCGGACCTCGTGCTTCTGGACCTCATGCTTCCGGGGCGCGACGGATTCGATGTCTGCCGGGAACTGCGGCGCGGCGAGGAGACGGCGGGCATGCCCATCGTCATGCTTACCGCGCGCGGCGAGGAAGTGGACCGCATCGTGGGGCTGGAGCTTGGGGCGGACGACTACGTGGTGAAGCCTTTCAGTTTCCGCGAACTGCTCCTGCGCGTGCGGGCCGTGCTGCGCCGGGCCGGGGCCGAAGTCCGGCCGCGAACCTTCTTCGAGCGCGACGGCCTGTCCATCGACATGGACGCGCACGCCGTGAAGGTGGACGGGGAGGACGTGGACCTGACGGCCACGGAATTTCGGCTGCTGACGGAACTCGTCAATTCGAGTCCGCGCGTGCGGACCCGCGATCAGTTGCTGTCGAGCGTGTGGGGTTATGAATTCGAGGGCTATGGGCGCACTGTGGATACCCATGTGCGACGGCTGCGCCAGAAGCTCGGCTCCTGCGCCGAACTGGTGGAAACCGTGCGCGGCGTGGGCTACCGCTTCAGGGAGTAGGACGTGGCGGACTTTTCCTTCAGGACGAAATTGCAACTGGCCTTCGCGCTGGTCATCGTGGTGGCCTTGGCCCTGCCTGCGCTCTATGCCCGGATGGTCTTCCAGGACGACATCATGGAGGACGTGAAGCTCGGCGCGGTGCGCGAGCTTCGGCTTGCCGAGCAGCTTCTGGGCGAGCATGGGAGCTTTGCGGGCGAGGAGGACATGCACCACTGGTTCGAGCGCCTCGGGGCGAAGCTCGATGCCCGCGTCACCTACGTCACCGAGGGCGGGCGCGTGGTGGCGGATTCTCACGTCGCATATCCCAGCGTGGCCGGGCTGGACAACCACGCCTTTCGTCCGGAGATCGCGCAGGCCGAGACCGAGCGCTTCGGCATGAGCGTGCGCTACAGTGCCACCCTCGGCCGCAAGCTCATCTACGCCGCCACGCGGGTGACGAATCTCGATGGCGTGCCGCCGGGATACATCCGGCTGGCCATGCCCTTCGCCGACGTCCGCGAGCGGTTGGACCGTCTGTACGACAATGTCCTCGTGGTGTTCGGGCTGGCCGTGGTGCTGGCCATGATCTTGAGCGTGCTCCTCACCCGCAGCTTCGGGCGGTCCATGGCCGAGATGATCGGCGTGGCCGAGGCCATTGGCGGCGGGCACTACGAGCGCCGCCTGCGGGAATATCCCGGCAGGGAATTTTCGGGACTTGCGAAGGCTATCAACCGCATGGCCGTATCCATCGCCGAGCAGGTGCGCACCATTACCGACCAGAAGCGTGAACTGGAGGCCGTGCTGGACGGCATGCGCGAGGGCGTCATGGTCCTCGACGCAGACGGGCGTATCTCGCAGGTCAATACGGCCCTGAAGCGCATCGTCGGCTCCATGCGCGACATGGAGGGGCAGCGGCCCATGGATTTGGTGCTGTCCCCAGAATTGCAGCGCGCCTGCGACGGGGTGCTCGCTCCGGATGCAGGGGACGGACCGCGCTGGCTTCAGATCGAACCGCAGAAGGGGCGCGTGTACGACGTGACCATTGTCGGCCTCGATGAGCGCGGCGCGAATCTCGGGGCCGTGGTGGTCTTCCACGACATCAGCGAGCTTAAGCGGCTGGAGCGCGTCCGGCGGGACTTCGTGGCCAACGTTTCCCACGAGCTTCGCACCCCGCTGACCACCATCAAGGGCTACGCCGAAACCCTCATCGACAACAAGCTGGCCGGTGGCGGCACTGCCGAGTCCTTCCTCGGAATCATCCTGCGCAATGCCGACCGCATGGTGAAGATGGTGGAGGACCTCTTGAGCCTGTCTCGGCTGGAGGCGCGCGAGGAGAGCTTTACCCCGCGCGACGTGGATGCCCGGGGCGCGCTGGCCGAGGCGCTTCGCATCTGCGTGCCGCTGGCCGAGCGCGTGGGCGTATCCCTCGAACCGCGCCTGCCCGAGGCAGGGCTTCGCGTGTGGGCCGATTTCGATCTGCTGATGCAGGTCTTCAGGAATCTGTTGGAGAACGCTGTCCGGTACAGCCCGTCCGGCGAGGCGGTCATCGTGGACGGTGCGACGGACGCGGAGGGCTTCGTGCACTTCATGGTCAGCGACCGGGGGCCGGGCATTCCCGCCGAAGACCGCGACAGGATATTCGAGCGTTTCTACCGCGTGGAGAAGCACCGCATGCGTTCGGGCAGCGGGTCCACCGGGCTTGGGCTGGCCATTTGCCGCCACATTGTGGAGCGCCACGGTGGACGCATCTGGGTTGAGCCGCGCACGGACGAGAAGGGCGGCTCGATCTTCCATTTTACCCTCGCCACGCCTCCAGAGGTGTTGGACGGGGACAGCTCGCAGGAAACAGGGAACCACAACGCATGACTGAACGCATCAAGATGGCCTCGAAGGGGCTGGATTTTTTCTACGGCGATTTCAAGGCGCTCAAGGACGTGAGCCTTGCCTTTGGCGAGAACAGGGTCACCGCGCTCATCGGGCCTTCGGGCTGCGGCAAGAGCACCTATCTGCGCTGCCTGAACCGCATGAACGACCTCATTGCCGGAACGCGCGTGGACGGGCTGGTGACCCTCGACGACGCCGACATCTATGATTCCGATCTCGACGTGGTGGATCTGCGGCGGCGGGTGGGCATGGTCTTCCAGAAGCCCAACCCGTTCCCGAAGACCATCTTCGAGAACGTGGCCTACGGCCTGCGCGTCAATGGCATGACGGACAAGGCCCGCATCGCTGAGCGGGTGGAGGCGAGCCTTCGCCATGCGGCGCTCTTCGACGAGGTGAAGGACCGCCTGCACGAGTCGGCCCTTGGGCTGTCCGGTGGCCAGCAGCAGCGGCTGTGCATCGCCCGCGCGCTGGCCGTGGAACCGCAGGTGCTGCTCATGGACGAGCCAGCCAGTGCCCTCGACCCCATCGCCACGCAGAAGATCGAGGAACTCATCCATGTGCTCAAGGAAAACCTGACCATCATCATCGTCACCCACAATATGCAGCAGGCCGCGCGGGTGTCGGACGTGACGGCGTTTTTTTACATGGGCCAGCTCATCGAGGCCGACGTCACGCAGACCATGTTCACGAGGCCGCGCGAGAAGCGCACCGAGGACTACATAACCGGCCGGTTCGGCTAGGAGCTTCCATGAATACGGAAACGCATTTTCACAAGCAGCTCGAAGGGCTGCGCATGCAGATTCTCGAAATGGCGGCCTATGCCGAGCGCGCCATGCGACAGGCGGCGGACGCGCTGCTCCGGCGCGATGCCGAACTGGCCGAGCAGGTCATCGAGGGCGACAAGGTCATAAACGACATGGAGATGCGCATCGACGAGGTGTCGTTGCATCTTCTGGCGCTGGATGCGCCCATGGCTCGCGATCTGCGTTTTATCACCGGCGTGCGCCGGGCCATCATCGACCTTGAGCGCATTGGAGACGAGGCGGTGAACATCGCCGAGAAGACGGTGTTCCTGTCCCGTCTGGCGCAGACACCCCGCAATCCGCAACTCGAGGAGTTGGTGGAGGTGGTGCTCGACATGCTCAAGGTGGCCATCGAAGGCTTCCGGGAAGGCAACGTGGACAAGGCCACGGACGTCTGCCGCATGGATTATCGGGCCGACGAGCTGAATTTGCGCATCCTCACCAAGACCATGGACGACATGGTCGCGGAGATTACCGGCGTGCGCCGGGCCGTGAACACCATTCTCGCCGCGCGGCATCTGGAGCGGGTGGGCGATCTGTCCACCAATCTGGCCGAGACGACCATCTTCATCGTTAAGGGACTCAACGTGATGCATAGCTGCCAGAAGCCCTGACACAAGAGGTAGCCGCAGGAGATGATCAGCGGGCGTGACGCGGTGGCGTCGCGCCCGCTTTTTCGTCGCGTTGACGACGAATGGCGGGTGTCGGAGACAAAAACGGCCCGAAACCGCACCGTGGGGTGCGGGTCCGGGCCGCTTTTGGCGTCGTGTCGGTCGTCCGCGTTAGCGGGCGATCATGGAGCGCAGGATGTCGGCGCAGTTCTCGGTGTTGTGCGCCATGCCGTGCAGCTTTTCCACGAAGTGGATGAGCTGGTAAATGTCCTTGAAATCCATGTCGGAGCTGTAGATCTCGGAGACGAGGCGGTTCTTGGCCTTGAAGATGGCATCGCGCTTCTTGCGGATGGCCCAGAACTGGTCCTTGGTGCCTCGGCGGTCGAGGTGCTCGGTGTAGATGAGGCCGAGGGTCGCCTTGAGCGCGGGGCCGAGCATGTCGGTCAGCGAATCCACGTCGTCGATGAGTTCGATGAGCTTGCGCTGGAACTCCGCGGGGATGTCCACGCGGCGCATGGCCAGCCACTGCATGGCTTCCTGCGCCTCGTCGAGAATGTTGTCCTGCGCCTTGGTGTAGTTGAGGAACAGAGTCTTATCGACGGGCATGAACAGCGAGCGCGGGAGATGGTTGCGAATCCTGCGCTTGATGAGGTCGGCCTGGTTTTCGATGTGGTCGATCTGCTGGGCGAGTTCGAGGAACTCGCGGCAGGCGCCACCGGCCACGTAGCACTCGAGGGAGTCTTTGATGATCTCCGTGCATTCGTGGATTTTCTCGTAGTGATCCACCAGCCCGTCCAGGGGGCTGCGGGAGGCGAGCAGTCCAAAGAGCGGCAAACGCATGAAGAATCCTCCTTCCTCGTTATGAGGTATGGTCGACGTCTATCAGTAAATCGACCACTTTAGAATCTGAAAAATGATGATGGACGTGAGCGCCGCGATGGGAACCGTCAGAAGCCAATAGATGACGATCTTGCCCAGCACGCCGAAGTCCACGGCCTTGTAGCCGCGAGCGAGGCCCACGCCCGTCACCGCGCCCACTGCGGCGTGGGTGGTGGAGACGGGAAGGCCGAGCTTGGACGCCACGAGCACGGTGGTGGCGGCCGAGAAATCCACGGCGAAGCCGCGGGTGTTGGTCAGGGTGGTGATCTTTTCGCCAACGGTGGACATGACCTTGTGGCCGAGAACGCAGATGCCGAGCGCAATGCCCGCTCCGCCCATGCCCAGCATCCAGATGGGCACTTCGGCCTGGGTGAGGAAGGCGTGCTGCTTGGCGAGGATGTAGATGGCCGCAATGGGACCGATGGCGTTGGCCACGTCGTTGGCACCCTGCGAGAGCGCCACGTAGCACGAGGTGAAAATCTGGAGCCTGCGGAAGATGGTTTCCACGCCTTCGACGCTGTCGTCGATCTCCGCGCCGAGGCGGCCCACCATGATCTTGCCGCCGATCCATGCACAGATGGCCAGAACGCCCACGATCAGAAGCGACTCGGTGCGGGTCAGGGCGAGCTGCGTGCCGACCGGCGTCTTGTACAGGAACGAGAAGCCCACGAGGACCATGGTCAGGCCCATCCAGCGCGGGCCCCATGCCTTGGCGTGGGCGATGAAGTTCGGCCGCAGGAAGATGTTGCGGCGTATCTGCGAGAAGATGAAGAAGGCGATGCCCGCCGCGAAGAAGGGCGAGATGAACCACGAGAGCACCACCCCGCCGAGCTTGAGCCAGTTGACCACCTGCGGGCCGCCGGCCACCAGTCCGAAGCCGAGGATGGCGCCCACGATGGAGTGGGTGGACGAGACGGGCAGGGCCGTGAGCGTGGCGATGAGCACCCACAGCGATGCGGCGATGAGCGCGGCGAACATGCCAAGCAGGATGAGCTTTGGGTCGCCGATGGCGGAGGCGTTGATGATGCCCTTGCTCACCGTGGCTGTGACGTGGGAGCCGAGGAACACGGCACCCACGAAGTTGAGCGCGCCCGCGATGAGCACTGCCTGACGTACCGTAATGGCCCGCGCGCCCACGGCCGAGGCCATGGAGTTGGCAACGTCGTTGGCACCGAGGTTGAAGGCCATCAAAAAACCTGCCCCGAGGGACAGGATGTAGAACAGATCGTAGATGTCCATCAGTGATTCCTTGCTGCGCAGGGTGACGGTTCCGTGAACCCGGAAACCGTTCGGGAACGGCGGCAGGGCGGATATGGCATGACAATGTTACGGCTGTGTGTCGAAGGCGTCATGCGGGTCACATAATCGAAAACTTCGGCTTTGAACAGAGTGCAATCGCATATGGGATCGATCTCACAAGCTTCCGGAATCCAATGGAAAACAAGGGGGTGCGCCGTGGGCTGGCGCGCAAGCCCCTGAAATGGCGGGCTGGTGGAATTTCGTTCGGCCGTCGGCACGTCGGGGCGATGATTTGCGTTCAGGCTATTCCTGCGTGGAAGAACTTGAGGTATCATCGGCTGTGTCTGCTTGTGGCCGTTGGACCGTCAAAGTCGAGCGAGGTGCGCATGCCGTTTCCGGTGCGTGGGTGGGCTGCTTTTCGCCGTGCGCGATACGTCGTCGTGCTGGCGTGCGCGGCGTGGCTCATGCTGGTCGTCCCGGCGCAGGCCGCCCAGTTGGTGGCGCGCGGGGACAAGAATTATCCGCCATACGAATTTTTGGAGAACGGGCGGCCCACTGGCTTCAATGTGGATATGCTGCGGGCCGTGGCCGAGGTGATGGGCCTCGACGTGCGCATTGACCTTGGCGAATGGAACGAGGTGCGCTCGCAACTGGAAGAGGGGCGCATCGATATCATCACCGGCATGTTCTCGTCCGAGGAGCGGGACAAGGTGGTGGACTTCTCGCTGCCGCACGTCATCGTGTCCAACTCGATTTTCGTTCGCCTCGGTTCGTCCATCCGGGGGCTGGACGATCTAGAGGGCAAGCAGGTGCTGGTCCAGCGCGGGGACATCATGCATGACTGGGCGCAAAAGAATCTTCCGCACAGCGTGCTCGTCCCGGTGCCGGAGCAGGCGGACGCGCTGTTCCTGCTTTCCGCCGGACGACACGATGCGGCGCTTATTGCCCGGTTGCAGGGGCAGTACGCCATCCACAGGCACAAGCTCGACAATCTCGTCCCTGTCGGGCCGCCGATTTTGCCCATGCGCTACTGTTTCGCCGTGCGCGAGGGGGACGAGGAACTGCGCGTTCAACTCAACGAGGGGCTGACGCTGCTCAAGCGCACCGGGCGCTACGAGGCCATTTACGACAAGTGGTTCGGCGTGCAGGAGCGGCAGGCCGCCTCGCGGCGCTGGGCGCGCTATGGGTTGTGGATACTGACGCCGCTGGCTGGGTTACTTGCCGTGATGGGAATATGGTCATGGTCGCTTCGGCGCGAGGTGGGCCGCAAGACCAGCGAACTGCGCGCCGAACTGGAACATCGCGAGCGCGTGCAGGCCGAACTGCGCAAGGCCCAGAGCTACGTGCGCAACATTATCGACTCCATGCCGTCGGTCATGGTGGCCGTGGACGGCGAGGGGCGGGTGACGCACATGAACGCGGCGGCGGCGCACGTGCTCGGGTGGCGTGACGGGGAACATGTGGGCCGCCCGGTGGGCGAGGCCCTGCCCGAGCTGCGGCGCATAGAGGCGGACATCGCCGCCGCCCTTCGCGAGCGGCGTTCCATCAAGCGCGAGCGCCAGCGCTCCATGCACGACGGGAACGCCCGCTACGAGGACGTGATGATCTACCCGCTGGTGGCCAACGGCATTGAGGGTGCGGTCATCCGCATAGACGATGTCACCCGTCGTGTGCGTATGGAAGAGATGATGATGCAGACCGAGAAGATGATGAGCGTGGGCGGGCTGGCCGCGGGCATGGCCCACGAGATCAACAATCCCCTTGGCGGCATCGTGCAGGGCGTGCAGAACATCCGCCGCAGGCTGCTCGATGACATGCCCGCCAACCGTCGCGCGGCGGAGGACTCCGGGTGCGATCTGTCCGCCATCGGCAGCTATGCGCAGGCGCGCAGTCTGCCGCGCATGCTTGATGGCGTGGAGGAGGCCGCGCGGCGCGCGGGCGGCATCGTGCGCAACATGCTGGACTTCAGCCGACGCAGCGAGTCCGTGCTGGCCGACGTGGACGTGACGGCCGTGCTCGAAAAGGCCGTGGAACTGGCGTCCAAAGACTACGATTTCAAGAAGAACTACGACTTCCGAAACATTCGCATCATGCGGGAGTATGCCGACGCCCTGCCGCTGGTGCCGTGTGTCGGGACGGAGCTTGAGCAGGTGTTCCTGAACATTCTCGGCAACGCTGCCCACGCCATGCGCGATGCGGCCGAATCCGGGAACGAGCCGGAGATCGTGCTGCGGGCGGCGCTTGAGGATGATTACGTGCGTGTCGAGATAGCCGATAATGGGCCGGGCATGGACGATGAGACGCGCCTACGCGTGTTCGAGCCGTTCTTTACGACCAAGGAGCCGGGAGTGGGGACGGGGCTTGGGCTTTCCGTGTCCTACTTCATCATCGTGGACAACCACGGGGGCACGCTGGCGGTGGAGTCGGAACCGGGACACGGATGCACCTTTACCATCCGTTTGCCGCTGGTGCGGCAGGGCGCGCGGCGAAGCGGCGTCAGTGGTCCGTGAGTTGGCGGGCCATGGCTTCGCCCTGGGCACCGCCGCCGGCCATGCGGGCCAGCTCGGAGAAGACATTGCCGTCGTCCAGACGGCGACAGGAGACGGTGGTTTCACCGTCCACGACGTGCTTGGAGACCTGGAAGTGGCGCGCCGCGCGCGCGGCGAGCTGCGGCCAGTGCGTGATGAGCACGATCTGGCGATTGTCGGCCAGCGCGGAGATGCGGTCGGCCACGGCGTTGAGCGTGAGGCCGCCGATGCCGGCGTCCACCTCGTCGAAGATGAGGGTGGGCATGGTCTCGCGGGTCATGAGCCCCACGAGGGCCAGAAGGAAGCGTGAGAGTTCGCCGCCCGAGGCGATGCGGTCCAGCGGCTGCGGGAGTTGTCCGGGGTTCGGAATCCACAACAGGCGCGCCCTGTCCTCGGCGATGCCGGGATGGATTTCCGAGGGGGTGAATTCGAAGGCGACGTCCACGGCCTCGTTGAAGCCGAGGCCGCGCAGGTCTGCGGCCAGCGCGGCGGCTAGCCGCTCGGCGGCGGCCCTGCGGGCGGCGTTGAGCAGCGTCACCGCCTCGCCGAGGCGTTCGGCGAGGGCCTTCCTGTTCTTGTCCAACTGGCGCAGGTCCAGCGCGCAGGAGTCGAGGAAGGAAATGTTGGCGTCGATCTCGGAACGGAAGTCGAGAATCTCGTCCAGGGAGCGGTTGAGCTTGCGCTTCAACTGGGCCAGCGCGAAGAGGCGGGATTCCAACGCTTCGATGTCGCCGTCCGGGGTGGCGTCGCGGTCCGCCCGGCGCAGGCGGGATTCCATGTCGCGCAGGCGCAGGCGCATTTCCTCGGCGGCGTCTGCGTCCTCGCGCCAGTCGGCGTCGAGCTCGCAGAGCGCGTCGAGTTGCCTCGCGAGATGCGCCACGCGTTCGAGCAGTCCCCCCTCCTCGCCGTAGAAGGACGAGATGGCGGATTCCAGCGCCTCGGCGGCCTGCGCCGATTCCTGAAAGGCGCGCTTGCGGTCGAGAAGTTCTTCCTCCTCGCCGCGCTGCGGGTCCACCTTTTCTATCTCGCGGAGCTGGAATTCGAGGAATTCGCGCTTGTCGGACAGTTCGCGCATGCGCGCGGCGAGGGCTTCACGCTTGCGCATGAGGGCACTCATCTCCGCGACCAGCCGGTCGCGCTCCTCGACGAGTTCCGGGCTGGGAAGGAAGCTGTCGAGCACCTTGCCTTGATAGGACGGCGACAGCAGGCGTTGCTGGCCGTGCTGGCTGGTGTGCAGCAACAGCTTGGGCTTGAGGGAGCGCACGGCCTCCTGCGAGCTGAGCCTGTCGTCTATGAACAGGCGGCTGCGGCCAGAGTCAGCGGACAGTTCGCGGCGAAGGATGGTTTCCTCGCCATCGACGTTGAACACGGCCTCGACAACGGCCTTGTCCCCGCCGGGGCGCACCATGTCGCGGCCGAGCTTGTCGCCGGTGAGGAAATTGAGCGCGCGCAGGATGAAGCTCTTGCCAGCGCCCGTTTCGCCGGTAAGCACGTTGAGACCCCGGGAGAATTCAAGCTCCAGGTCGTCGATGAGCGCGAGATGTTGTATGCGAAGATATTCAAGCATGGTGATACCCGGAGCGGACTCTAACCCGGGTGATGGGAATTTGCCAGCCCCTTTCCGCTGGGTGTCCAGCCATGCCGGAGCGCCCGATATGCATCGCATTTTCGGACGCTTGAACGTAAACGTGGCGAGGTGCTATCCTGTCGTCGCATCCATGCCGCGAGCGGTCCATGCCGATCATCCACAGACAGGGATTGTGTCCCGAAGGAGCCGAACATGGTCGAGGCTGACAAGCAGGGTCAGGGCAACGAGTGGTTCATTCCGGAAGAGAGCAGGGAATACCTCGGGCAGGTCTTCGGGGACCTTCGCGATCCCGTGGACATCGAGGTCTTCACGCGCGATGGCGACAACGCGCCCTACAACGAGGCGACGGTCAATTTCTGCCGTGATCTTGGACGGCTCTCGGAGAAGGTGCGGGTTTCCTTCCACGCGTGCGACAGCGAACGCGCGGGAGAACTGGACGTTGATCGCTCCCCGACGGTGGTCCTCAATCCCGGCCGGGTGCGCATCCGCTATCTGGGCGCTCCGCTTGGCGAGGAGGCGCGGACCTTCATTGAGACGATCACGCTGCTCTCCGCCGGGCAGAGCCGCCTGTCGGAGACGTCGCGCAAGCTTCTCGCCGAATTGGCCGGGGAGCGGCACGTGCGCGTGCTCGTCAGCCCCACCTGTCCCTACTGCCCCGGTCAGGTGCTCAACGCCTTTAGGGCGGCCATCGAGCGTCCGGACCTCGTCACCGCCGAATGCATCGAGACGGCGGAAAACATGGACCTCGCCGAAAAATACGAAGCCGCATCCCTGCCGCGCACGGTCATCAACGAGACCTTTTTCCAGAAGGGGCTGTATCCCGAGGAACGCTTCGTGGTGGAACTCGTTGCCCTTCGCAGCGCGGATGAACTGCTGCGCGAGGACACCCACGCCAACGCGCCGGAATCGGCCAGCGGCACGGACGAGAAGGTTGATGTGGTCATCGTCGGCGGCGGTCCGGCGGGCCTGACGGCGGCCATTTATCTGGAGCGCTCCGGCCTGAAGAGCGTGGTGCTGGAGAAGGGTGTGGTCGGCGGGCAGGTGGCCCTGACACCGGAAGTGGAGAACTATCCGGGATTCAAGCGTGTCGGCGGCATCCAGCTTATGGAACTCATCGCCGATCAGGCGCGTGGGTATGGGTTGGTCAAGGAGGGGGACCCCGTCGCCGAGATTAAGGTCGGCAAGGACATCGAAGTCTTCACCGAGCGGACGCATTATGTGGCGCGGGCAGTGATTTTGGCCACGGGCGCCACGTCGCGCCGCCTTGGTGTTCCCGGCGAGGACGAGCTGTTCGGGCGGGGCGTTTCCGTGTGCGCCAGTTGCGACGGTTGGGCCTACAAGGGCAAGGATGTGGTCATGGTCGGCGGCGGCAGCTCCGCGCTGACCGAGGCGCTGCATCTCCACAATATGGGCGTGCGCGTGACCCTCGTCCACCGTCGGGAGGATTTCCGGGCCGAGAAGCATCTTCAGAAGAGTGTGGAGCGCGAGGGCATCCCCGTGCTACTCAATACGGTTGTCGAGGAGTTCGTGGGCGACGACAAGGGGCTTTCCGCCGTGCGCCTGCGCAATGTCACCGATGGCACGCAGAGTGAGCTTGCCGTACATGGCGCATTCGTGGCCATCGGCTGGCGGCCCGAGACGGCCCTTGCCCAGCAGATCGGCGTCAAGACTGACCAGTGGGGCTACATCAATGTCGATCGGGGCATGCGCACCAACATCCCGCGCGTCTACGCCTGTGGCGACGTCATTGGCGGCGTGCAGCAGATCGTCACCGCCGTGGGCGAGGGGGCCACGGCGGCGCTGTCGGTCTTCGAGGACATTTCCAATCCCTACTGGAAACGCGACGAGGAGCCGTAGGGTGGGGGCACGTTTTTCCTTGCGTGGCGGGGATTCTGGTTGATGAACCAAACAATGTGGCTTGCCTTCCTGCATGAAATGGGGAGATACTGCTTGACTTGCAGGCTTAATGGTAATAGTTCCTATTTGTGCAAGGAGGCCCACAATGGCAAACGGACCCAAGCGGATGACACGACAGCGGATGATCATCCTTGAGGAGCTTCGCAAGGTGACGTCCCACCCCACGGCCGACGAGCTGTACGAGCTGGTCAGGGAGCGTCTGCCCCGCGTGAGTCTTGGTACCGTGTACCGCAACCTTGAGGTGCTCTCGGAAACGGGAGAGATCCTCAAGCTCGAATCGGCGGGAAGCCAAAAGCGCTTCGACGGCGATACGAGCGAACATTACCATGTGCGGTGCACGTGCTGTGGCCGGGTGGGCGATGTGGACGTCAGCGGCGATGTGGCCCTGCCGGATCTCGCGAATTTCCGCTGCGAGGGCTTCTCGCTGTCGCGGGCGTCCCTCGAATTCTACGGACTCTGCGATGACTGCCGCGCGGCGGCCGCACGCGGCGAGTGCCGCATGCCCGAGACCGCGACCGACGTCCGTCAGTAAGTGGCGCATCCCGCACGGCCAAGCCGCGCGGATGGTGAACCTGCAACCATATTCATACGGAGATTCACATGAAATCCATCAAGGGAACTCGTACCGAGAAGAACATCCTGACCGCATTCGTCGGTGAGTCTCAGGCCAGAAACAAGTACACCTACTGGGCCAGCGTGGCGAAGAAGGAAGGATACGTCCAGATTTCCGCCATCTTCGCGGAGACCGCCGATCAGGAGAAGGAACACGCCAAGCGCCTGTTCAAGCTGCTTGAGGGCGGCATGGTCGAGGTGGCCGGCTCCTTCCCGGCTGGTGTCATCGGTTCCACTCTCGACAACCTGAAGGCCGCGGCCGAGGGTGAGCAGGAAGAGCACGAGCACATGTACCCCTCCTTCGCGGTCATTGCCCGTGAGGAAGGCTTCGACGACATCGCGAAGATTTTCGAGTCCATCGCCGTTGCCGAGAAGTTCCACGAGGAGCGCTATCGCGCCATGGCCGCCAACATCGAGAACGGCACCGTTTTCAAGAAGGGCGGAACCACCGTGTGGCGTTGCCGCAACTGCGGCTACATCCACGAGGGCACCGAGGCCCCCGGCCTGTGTCCCGCATGCGCTCATCCGCAGGCCCATTTCGAGGTCTGTGAGCGCAACTGGTAGTCCCATCCGACATCGCATGAACGAAAGCGCCCCGAGCCTAGGCCCGGGGCGCTTTTTTGCTGTCTGGGTGATGGGACGCGGGGCGTCAGATGTCCGGCGCGGAACGCCTTGCCGGAGATTTCTCGATGAGGTCGCACAAGAGTAGCGCCGCCGTCATGTCCGAGGCGTTGTCCGGTGTCATGCCTGCAAGCATGTAGTCCTTGAGGGCGCGGCACGCATCCGCGAGCGCTTCCGAACGCGCTGCCTCGAAGTGGTAGGCGGCGTCGAGCATGGCTAGCGCCAGCGGCTGCCAGCCGTCGTCGTCGCGCATGTGGTAGCGCAGCACTTCGCGAATCTTGAGCACCGCGAAGACGAGTCCCTCCGGGTCGGAGTAGTTGCGGGCGAAGATCTGACCATCGTTGATGACCGGACGCTTCGGTGGAACCTCCGGCGCAGGCGCGAGGGTCTGCCTGTGCGCGCGATAGGCATCAAGGGATACGACATGCGGCATGTCGGTCCTCCGTCGTGTGATGGGTCCATGAGCACGGCCGCTGGAAAATGGGCGGCCCTTGCATACTTTTCGGCAGTTTTGCGTGGAACATTAGCCCGGATGGCGAGATGTCCGGAATTTGACGGGGAAGGGGACGGGCGACGTGTTTGGGGGCGCAAGATGGCGCTGCGTCACGCTTTGCAGGTGGTGGACCGCTTCTTGCTTGGTGATGGGAGCGCATCAGCGCAGCAACAACCGTCACGAGCGCCGGTCCCGGCGCGGGAGGCACGACATGAAACGCGAATTCGAAGCGCGGGAACCCCGCTCCTACGCCAGCCTCGGTGCGCGCATGCGCGAGGAACTGCGCCCCGGCCTCATCGGCGAGATCGGCGCGACGGGCATCTGCGACGCCATGATCGGCGAATACGGCGAACTGGCTTCGGCCGCAGGCAGCCTGCTGGACCTTCTGGGGCGCAAGGGCTTCGAGGCGAGCCTCTCCGACGACGAGCGCGAGGCCTTCAGCATGATCATGGCCCGCATCAGCATGTCCGGATATCGGGCGGGCCTCATCGTCGAGGAATCGTCCAACGCCGAGATGGAGTCGCATCTCGTGCAGTGCGAGCCGCAGAGTAGACACATGAATTAGCCGTCGCGGTTCGGCTGCGACGAAAAGGGCGCGCTACGTTCCCGGTGCCAAGGCATCGGGGACGCGGCGCGCCCTTTTTGTGTTGATGCGGAGGGTCAGCTTGCGGGCTGTTCCGCCTTCTCCATGATTTTGGCGAGGCGGAAGCGCTTGGTCTCGGCCTCCAGATGCTGGCCGAGGTGCTGGTGGCAGATGGCGGCGTAGTGCAGGGCCTGCGGGTTGTCGTCCATGGGGGCGAGCAGCCCGAGGGCCTTCTCGAAGTCGCCGCAGTTCATGAGGCTTACGGCGAGGGCCATGGACAGGCGCTCGTGGCCAGGGTTGGCCATGAGGCCCCGGGCCAGCACACGGATGGATTCCGGGTACTCGCGTCGTTTCTGATGGATCATGCCGAGGTCGAGGGATGCCGTGGCGTCCGGGTGGTAGCTCAGGGCGCGGCGGTAGAGGCGTTCGGCGATTTCCGGGGAATCGAGCACTGACAGGTTGGACGCGTAGTCGCCATGGTTGAAGGTCATGCCCAGCCGCGCGAGGAAGTCGGCGTGCATCGGGGCGAATTCCGGATCGTCCACCAGCTCGATGGAGTCCACGAATTCCGGCAGCCACGCGTAGTAGGTCTCGCGCAGGCGGGTGCCGAAGCGCTCCACGGTGTCGAGGTCCAGCGCGTCGTCTGTCTCGAAGTGCTTGATGTCCTCGATCTCGTCGGCCCAGATGGCGTCCGTGGCTCCGGTCCGGGCCTTGTAGCGCTCGTAGAGCGCCGTGCCGGGGAAGATGGACAGGATGAAGAAGTGGACGATGAGGGGGCGGATGTCGCGAATGAGGGCGAGGGTGTCATCGATGGTGGCGTCTGTTTCGCCGGGACAGCCGTAGATGAAATAGGCGCGGGCGAGGATGCCGTAGCTGGTGGTCAGCGCGAAGGCGCGGCGCACGTCTTCTGCGCGGATGTTCTTGTTCAGCGCGTCGCGGATGGTCTGCGAGCCGGATTCCACGCCGTAGCTGATCTGGATGCAGCCCGCCCTGCGCATGGCGGCGAGAACCTCGGCGTCCACGCGGTCCACGCGGGAAATGGCCGCCCACTCGATGCGAAGCCCGCGGCGCATGATCTCCGCGCACACGGCCAGCACGCGCGTGCGGTCGAAGGTGAAGGTGTCGTCCGAGACGTAGAGGAAATCCACGCCGCGCTCGTGCAGCATTTCCAGCTCGTCCACGAAGTGCTCGGGCGAGCGGAAGCGGACCTTCGGTCCCCACATGGAGGGAGAGCCGCAGAAGGTGCAGTGGCCCGGGCACCCGCGCGTGAGCGAGACGTGCTGATAGGTGAAATGCTTCGCGGGAATGGGCAGGGTATTGAGGTCGCGGATGCGTTCGCGTTCGGAGGTGCGCGTGGGGGTGCCGTCAACTCCGCGTAGGGCGAGGCCAGCTATGGCTGCGAAGTCGCGGCGGCCGCTTTCGACGGTTTGTGCAAGTTCGAGCATGGTGTACTCGCCCTCGCCCACGATGCAGCAGTCCACCTGCGCGTAGGTGGAGAGCAGAAACTCCCAAAGAGTCGTTGCGCCGACGCCCCCGAAAACATTTACAACTTGGGGGTTCACCTGACGGGCGATTTCGGCTATCTCAAGCCCGCCGAAGCGGTTCGCCTGCATGATGGAGAGGCCGACGATGTCCGGTGCGATGGCCGCGAGTTCGGCGCGGATGGATTCCGGGTCGTCCTTGCGATCGGACCAGTTGCGCAGTTCGACGTCGAAGCCGTTTTCCTTGAGCAGTGCGGCTATCCAATACAGACCTATGGGGACGCAGACCACATCCTCGGTGTGCGTGCGGTCTTCGAGCCAGTAGGGGTAGACGAGAAGAATCTTCGGTTTTTCGGACATTTGCTTGTGGCGCAGTCGTTGCGGTGTGACAGGTTGTGGGAATTTTCCCGTTGGGGTCTGTGTAGCCGATGCCGCAGCGGACGGCCAGGGAAAACCGTTTTCGGGCTGTGGTTGGGGCCGCCCATGGTCGTGAAAAAACGAACGATGGGTTTGACGAAATGCCCTAACTTTCATTATATGCTGACCAAGTTTCGGTCGGTGCGGAGCGTCGTAAGGGCGTGACCGCTCGTTCGTGCAGGTTGAGAACGGATTTCAACTGTTTACAAAAACTGTCGGATATTACACTTCTACGCAAGTTATTCGGCAGCGATCACATGCATTTAGCACACCAATAGAGACACAACGAAATGAAGCTTGCCGAATTGCTTGTGGCCCGGCGTGACGACGTCCTGGACAGATGGTTCGATCTGATCGTGAAGACCTATCCGGGGCTGAGTTCGATTTTTCTCAAAAAAAAGCACAAATGGGGCAACCCTGTCGGCGTGAACATCCATGCCGCCATCGAGGGTATCTACGACGAGCTGCTCAAGGCTGAGGCCGACGAGCGTCTTGCCCCCTACATCGACACTGTCGTGCGCATCCGCGCGGTACAGGATTACACGCCGTCCGAAGCGACGGCGATTTTGATGCTTCTCAAGCATGTCGTGCGCGAGCTGGTGCGAAATGAGGTGCGCGAGTCCGGCGAGGGCTATTCCCCCGAGCTGGTGCAGGACCTGTGGGACTTCGAGTCCAAGGTCGATACCGTGGTGCTCATCGCGTTCGACATCTACACGAAATGCCGTGAAAAACTCTTCGAGCTTCGCCTTGCGGACTCGAAGCAGCGTTTTTCTGGGCTCTTGAGGAGAGCCGGTCTGGTTTGCGACTTCTCGGAGTGGGCTGACAAAAAGCAGGACGATGCTCCGGAGTCCGGTGACGGGTAACTGGCACTGCAACTTTAATCGAGGTAGGGGCTTATGAACGCTTTGTATTCACTGTTCTTAGTCTTCGCGCTCATCCTGATCGCTCTGCTGGGTGCGGGGGCTATGGGAATGCATACCCTTTTCGGGGTTATCATTCCGTATTTGGCGATTGCGCTGTTCTTCGCAGGCATCGTCACCAAGGTTATCGGATGGGCGAAATCGCCCGTCCCGTTCCGTATCCCGACGACGGGCGGGCAGCAGCTCTCCCACGGCTGGATCAAGCACGATAAGTACGACAACCCCACCACCGGTTGGCAGGTCTTCGTGCGTATGGTGCTGGAAGTGCTTTTCTTCCGCTCCCTGTTCCGCAACCTCGCCGTGCAGCGCTTCGGCAGCACCGAGGACGGCGTGGACATGAAGGTCCGCTATGCCTCGGCCAAGTGGCTGTGGCTCTTTGCGCTGATCTTCCACTATTCGTTCCTCATCGTCTTCGTGCGCCACTTCCGCCTGTTCACCAATCCGGTCCCGGCCTTCCTGACCGGTATCGAATGGGCAGACGGCTTCCTTCAGCTCGGCGCGCCGACCCTCTACATCACCGACGCCACGCTGGTGCTCGGCGTGACGCTGCTGCTGTTCCGCCGCGTGCTGCTGCCGCAGGTGCGCTACATCTCCCAGGTGGCGGACTTCTTCCCGCTGTTCCTCATTCTGAGCGTCGCCTGCTCTGGCATCCTGCTTCGCTTCTTCGCCAAGACGGACGTCATGAGCATCAAGGAGATCACCATGGGGCTGTTCTCCTTCAATCCCCCGGCGGCTATGCCTGAGGTCGGCGTCGTGTTCTATGTCCATCTCTTCCTGGTGTGCGTGCTGCTCGCGTACTTCCCGATGAGCAAGCTCATGCACATGGGCGGCGTGTTCCTGAGCCCCACCAGGAACCTTGCCAACAACAACAGGGCAAAGCGCCACATCAATCCCTGGAACGATCCGACCGTGAAGGCCCACAGCTACACGGACTACGAGAACGAGTTCCGCGAGAAGATGATCGAGGCGGGCCTGCCCGTGGAAAAGACCCTCGAACAGGCTGAAACCGAGGCCCAGTAGCCCAAGGAGACAACGATGGCTTGGAATGTGAAACCAGAAGAACTTTTGCAGTACGACTACAAAGTTCCTTCAAAGAATTGGATGGATGTTCCGCCCGAGTTCCATCCGGGCAACTGGTGCTACCCCGGCAAGCCGGAGATCGTGAACTACCTGAACGACGCCACCCACGGTAAGTTCCCCCATGCCCACCAGTGGGTTCCCACTGACGAGGACTGGAAGCTGCCCGAGAACTGGCGCGAGATCGTCAAGAAGGCCTTCAGCGAGCGGCTCGACAAGTACCGCTCCTTCAAGGTGTTCATGGACATCTGTGTGCGCTGCGGTGCCTGCGCCGACAAGTGCCACTTCTACATCGGCGGCGGCGACCCCAAGAACATGCCCGTCCTGCGCGCCGAACTGCTGCGTTCCATCTACCGCGGCGAGTTCACCCTGGCCGGAAAGCTGCTCGGCAAGCTGGCCGGTGCCCGCAAGCTGGAAGAGGACGTCATCAAGGAGTGGTTCCTCTACTTCTACCAGTGCACCGAGTGTCGCCGGTGTTCGCTGTTCTGCCCCTACGGCATCGACACCGCCGAAATCACCATGATGGCGCGTGAGATCCTCCACGAGCTGGGCCTGAACATCAACTGGATCCTCGAACCGGCTGCGAATTCCAACCGCACCGGCAACCACATGGGCATCCAGCCTCATGCCTACTACGACATGATGCAGTTCATGGTGGACGACATCGAGGATATCACCGGCGTCAAGGTCAACTGCCCCGTGAACGAGAAGGGCCACGAGGTTCTCTTCATCACGCCGTCCGGCGACATCTTCGCCGACCCGGGCACCTACACCTACATGGGCTATCTCATGCTCTTCCATGAGATCGGGCTGGACTACACCTGGTCGACCTACGCCTCCGAAGGCGGCAACTTCGGCCTGTTCACCTCCGACTCCATGATGAAGAAGCTCAACGCCAAGATGTATGCCGAAGCCAAGCGCCTCGGCGTCAAGTACATCATCGGCGGCGAGTGCGGCCACATGTGGCGCGTCATCAACCAGTACATGGACACGATGAACGGTCCCTCTCCCCTCGAGACCCCGGTCAGCCCCATCACTGGTACCCGCTTCGAGAACGCTGCTTCCACCGGCATGATCCATATCACCGAGTTCACCGCCGACCTCATGAAGCACAACAAGCTGAAGCTCGACCCCAGTCGCAACGACCATCTGCGGGTCACCTTCCATGACTCCTGCAACCCCGCGCGCGCCATGGGCCTGCTCGACGAACCGCGCTACGTCATCAAGAACGTGTGCAACAACTTCTTCGAGATGCCCGAGGACACCATCCGTGAGAAGACCTTCTGCTGCGCTGGCGGCTCCGGTCTGAACACGGACGAGTTCATGGAGATGCGCATGCGTGGCGGCCTGCCTCGCGGCAACGCCCTGCGCTACGTGCAGGAGAAGCACGACGTGAACATGCTCGCCACCATCTGCGCCATCGACCGTGCGACCCTGCCGCCTCTGGCGAACTACTGGGCGCCCGGCGTGGACGTCACCGGCGTGCACGAACTCGTGGCCAACGCCCTTGTCATGGATGGCGAGAAGAAGCGCGAGACCAACCTGCGCGGCGAAGACCTGCCCAACGTGGAGTAATGGAGGGTACCTAAATGTATGACGGCGGAAAAATCATAGCCGGAATCATCGTATTTCTCGGCTTGATGACGTTCCCGTTCTGGTACAACGTTGGCCAGGCGGCGTATAAGACTCCCGAGTTGCAGAAGCCTGCCAACGCGAAGCAGTGCATCGAGACTGCGGAGTGGATGAAGGCGGAGCATATGCAGCTGCTCAACGAGTGGCGTGACGAAGTCGTGCGCAACGGCAATCGTCTCTACACCAGCAAGCAGAGCGGCGAACACTTCGAGATGAGCCTGCAGAAGACCTGCATGAGCTGCCACACCTCCAAGAAGGAGTTCTGTGACAAGTGCCATGACGCTGCGGCCGTTGCTCCCTACTGCTGGGACTGCCATATCGCTCCCAAGGAGGGTATGTAGGATGAACAACACCAGACGCAACTTCCTGAAGGTCGCGGGCATTACGGCCCTCGGCGTTGCTGCCGGCGCGGGTACCGCTGCCGCCAGCTATCTGCCGCACTACGACCACATGACTCCGAAGCCGGAGCGCCTGCACGCCAAGCGTTGGGGCATGGTTATCGATACTCGCAAGTTCCACTCCGCCGAGGACTACAAGCCTCTCATCGAGGCCTGTCACATCGAGCACAACGTGCCCGAGTTCTCCGGACCCAAGGAAATCAAGTGGCTGTGGGTAGACAGCTACCACCACGCCTTCCCCATGGCTCATAACGAGTTCATGTCGGAAGAGGTGGAGCACAAGCCCTTCCCGCTTCTGTGCAACCACTGCGAAGAGCCGCCCTGCGTGCGCGTGTGCCCCACTCAGGCCACCTTCAAGCGCGAAGACGGCATCGTCATCATGGACATGCACCGCTGCATCGGCTGCCGCTTCTGCATGGCCGGCTGCCCCTACGGTTCGCGCAGCTTCAACTTCCAGGACCCCCGCAAGGGCCTGAAGCAGGAGAATCCCAAGTACCCCACCCGCACCAAGGGTGTGGTCGAGAAGTGCAACTTCTGCGCCGAGCGCCTCGCCGAGGGCAAAATGCCCGCATGCGTCGAGGCCTCCGAGGGCAAGGTACTCTTCGGCGACCTGGGAGATCCCAATTCCGAGGTCAGGCGAGCCCTGGCGGAGAATTTCACCATCCGCCGCAAACCGGACCTGGGCACGAACCCCAGCGTCTTCTACATCATCTAAGGTGGTGAGCCATGCTGGAAAAAGCGCTTACTGGAGATAAGAGATACTGGAGCTGGATAGGCTTCCTGCTGGTGCTCATCGGCATCGGCTTCGGCGCCTATGTCGTGCAGTACCAGGAAGGCCTCGTCGTCACGGGCATGAGCCGCGACGTGTCTTGGGCCTTCTACATCGCGCAGCTGACCTATCTGGTCGGCGTGGCGGCCTCCGGCGTCATGCTCGTGCTGCCCTACTACCTGCACGACTACAAGAAGTTCGGAAACCTCGTCGTGTTCGGCGAGTTCATGGCCATCGGCGCCATCATCATGTGCCTGCTGTTCGTCATCGTCGACCTTGGCCAGCCGCAGCGCCTGTTCAACTTGCTCATTCATCCCACGCCGAACTCGATCCTGTTCTGGGATGCCATGGTCCTCAACGGATACATGCTCCTGAACATCATCGTGGGCTGGGCCTCCCTTGAGGCGCAGAAGAAGGGCGTGCCGTACGCCAAGTGGGTCCGCGTTCTGGCCATCGTTTCCGTGCCGTTCGCGTTCTCCATCCACACCGTTACGGCCTTCCTGTACGCGGGCATCCCCGGCCGCCATTTCTGGCTGACCGCCATCATGGCCGCCCGCTTCCTGGCCTCCGCGTTCTGCGCTGGTCCCGCCATCATGCTGCTTCTGCTCATGATCGTGGAGAAGGTTGCCAACTTCAAGCTCGGCAAGGAAGCCGTGGCCACTCTGGCGAAGATCATCACCTACGCCATGTGCGGCAACGTGTTCTTCTTCATGCTTGAGCTGTTCACCGCCTTCTACTCCAACATTCCGGGACACAAGGCGTCCATCGTCTACCTGTTCTCGGGCCTCGAAGGCCATGCCGAGATGGTTCCGTTCTTCTGGACCGCCTCCGTGCTGGCCATTCTGTCCCTGTGCCTGCTCATTCCGTCTCGCACCCGCAATTCCAAGCCCGTGCTCATCTTCTCGCTGATCATCCTCGTGATCGCGACCTGGATCGACAAGGGCCTTGGCCTTGTGGTTGCCGGTTTCATCCCGAACATGTTCGAGGGTGTTACCCCCTACACGCCCACTGGTCTGGAACTGACCATCTCCATGGGCATCTACGCCATCGGCGCGCTGATCGTGACCGTCCTCTGGAAGATCGCCGTCAGCGTCAAGAAGGCTGCCGCCTAGTCGGCCTGTCCCCTGCCTGATGAGGCCCGTCCCGAAAGGGGCGGGCCTTTTTTTGTCCGCCGGGGAACGTGCGCGGTGGAAAACCTCGGCACCTGCATGGATTTTCGCCCGGTTGCGCTTGATGCGCGCACGGATGTATCATGGCCAAACCCCTGACTTCATGCGGAGGTGCCATGACGCGGGAACCCGTGAACGACGCGGCGGTGATGGGCGCGGCGCAGCACACGGCTGGCGGTGCGGCTGCGATGTTTCGTCGCGTGCTGTTCGTCGATGACGCCACGCTCGCGCAGGCGCTTGTCCTGCTTGATGTGCTGCGCGGGCATCATGACGCATCAAGCGCGGAGACGCTTGCCGTGTGTGCTGGAGAGGAGGCGCTGGATGTGTTCCACTCCATTACGCTGCCCGGACTTCGCGTGGTGGACGCTAGCGTCGTCACGCTTCCCAGTGGCGGGCAGCCAGCCGCCGCGACCATCGTCCCCGCCGTGTTGCTTTGGCTGTTTGGCACATTTCCGGACATCGACGAACTGGCGTATCTTTCCTGCGACGTCCTGCCGTGCCCCTGTGCGTTGGAACGCTTGAGGGCGGAGCAGGGCGGGGCGGTGTGCCTGTCCCGGGCGTTTGCCCCTGACGGCGGCAAGGACTTCGATCCGGGCCTCGTGGTCGTGCGTCGTGGGCGGGACGGTTTCCGCTTTCTGGCGTCATGGCTCGCATCTGGTGCGGACTCAGCCACGGGTGGTCACCTCGGGCCGCCCTCGGCGTGCGCCCGGATGTGCGACGCGCCGGTCCTTGCGCCGTGGACGTTTTCGCAAACCTTCGACGGGACGCTCGACGACCCCGCAACCCTTCGTGTGGGCAGCACCCCCGTCGCCCTCGTGCGGATGTGGGCGGCCGCGCTCATGGCACCGGATATCCTCGTGCCGTGCCTCGATTCGCGCTACGCCATTCCCTTCGATGCGCTGGTGCGCCTCCATGCGCCGTACGCCCGACTGCTCGGCGAAGCCCTTGAGCGGTTGCGGCTGCGCAAGCCCAACCATGACCTCCGCCTGCCCACGGGGGCGTCTTCGCTTGGGCCCACGCACGCCATGCTGAGCATTGACCGCCCCGATATGTTGGATATGCCGGATATGCCGCTTCCGGCACTTCCGCATCTGCCGCTTCGCCTTGGCGGGGGCTGCGTGCTTCATGTTCCGCCTGCGCTGGCCCTTGACGATGCGCGCCATGCCGCCGCCCTTGCCGGTCCGGGGCTGTGGGACATTCGGGACATCGAGGCGGCCCCGGCGGACGGACTGGCCGTTGCCGAGGCGCAGGCCGCATGTGCGTCTTCAGCGTCACTGGATGACGCGAGTATTGATCGCCTCGCCGCACTGTTCCCGCGTCACGGTGGGCTTCTGCTCCGCCGTGCGCAGCGTGCTCGTGGGCGTGGCGACGCTGCGGAGGCGGAACGCCTGCTGCGCGGTGCGCTGGAGGCCGACCGTCATCTGCGCACCGCCTCGCTTGAGCTGGCCGACATGATGATGGAACGCGAGGCGTGGGGCGGGGCCGTGGACGTCCTCTCCCGTCGGCTGGACATGTACCCGCGTGACGCAGAGGTTCTGGCGCGGCTCGTCAAGGCGCAGGGCGCACGGGCCGATGCGCTCATTGCCGAGTGTGTCGAAATTCCATGCGGATACATTTCTCGCCCGTACGAGGTCACCTCCATCGTTTCGGCCTATTGCTCCGAGGCCTTCATGCGCGAATGCCTCGACGATCTGGAAGGGCTGAGTGTGGCCGATCGGCTGGAGATCGTGGTGGTGGATGCGGCCTCGCCCGAGGACGAAGGAGCCATCGTGCGGGAATACGGTGGGCGCTTCGGCAACATTCGTCTTTTTCGCGCACCGCGCCGCATCAGCGTCTATGAGGCGTGGAATGTGGCGGTGCGCATCGCCTCGGGGACCTCTCTCACCCCCTTCAGCACCAACGACAGGCTTCGATCCACGGCGTACGAGATACTGCTCGGCGTCTTCGCGCAGCATCCCTCCACCGCCCTTGCCTTCGGGAACACGAAGCTCACCAGCCAACCGCATGGCACGTTCGACGAGTATGTCCCGAGTGCGGAAAGCGGCGGCTACTGGGAATGGCCGGACTATTCCTTCGCCTACAACCTTGAGCAGCCGACCGTGGGGCCGCATCCACTGTGGCGAAGGAGCCTGCACGACGAGTTGGGACTCTTCGACGAGCGCTACCAGCGCGTGGCGGATCAGGATTTCTTCCTGCGCGTTGGGCGCTCGCGCGAGGTGCGCAACGTGCGCGAGTTCACCGGTCTTGCGTGGCTCGACAGCGGTGCGGTCTCGCGAAACGCCGAGAGCGTGCGCGAATTCGCCACGATCCAACGCCGGTTCAAGGCATCGCTCTACGCCGACATCATCGCGGGCTATGTGATGGAGAATTTCGTCACCATGGCCGAGGTCATGTTGCTCGACGGCCGGGCCGCAGACGTCGAACGTCTGTGTGCGGCCTGCGAGACCCGCTTGCCGGGGCATGGCGTCCTGCGGCGATTGGTCGCGGTCGCCCGGCGGCTGGCGGAGGGCTGAGCATGCCTGCGGTCAGCGTGTGTATCCCCGTTCACGGGCAGTGGGCGCTCACGCGGGCCTGCCTCGAAGCCCTGCGCTCCTCGGTCCCCGGTCGCGCCCTTGAGGTGGTGGTGGCGGACAATGCCTCCACCGACGAGACGCCCGTCGAACTTCCGGCCCTCGGGCGGGCGCTGTTCGGCGATGACTTCATCCACCTTCGCAGCGAGGACAATCCCGGCTTCGCCATCTCCTGCAACCGGGCCGCCGCCCATGCGCGCAGTCCGATGCTGTTCTTTTTGAACAACGATACCGTGCCCGAGTCCGACTGGCTGGCCCCACTGCTCGAAGCCTTCTCACTCGATGCCCGGCTCGCCGCCGTCGCGCCGCTGCTGGTCTATCCCAATTCCGGCCGTGTCCAGCACTGCGGCATCGCCTTTGATCCGTTCCTGCGCCCCTGTCATCTCTACGAATACTTTCCAGCCACTCATCCCGTGCTGTGCACTGCGCGCCGGGTGCAGGCGCTTTCCGCCGCTGCGCTCATGATGCCGACCGAGTTCTTTCGTGACCTCGGCGGTTTTCACGAGGGCTACGTCAATGGTTACGAGGACATGGACCTTTGCCTCTCCATGCGGCGGCGCGGGATGCGTCTCGCCTGTGTTCCCGAAAGCCGCATCGGTCACTACACGAGCCGGACTCCCGGCCGTTTCGACCGCGAAACCGCCAACGCCGCGCTTTTCCGTCAACGCTGCGCCGCGCTGGTGCGTTCCGATTTGCATCGCCACTTTGAGCGCGACGGCTTCGCCCTGCGTTTCACCGCTTGGGGCGCCGCCCATGCCGCGCTTTCCGAATCCGCTCGGCACGCTCTCGACGCCGTGGCACCGGCCACGCTTCCCGAACTTGAACAGGCCCTCGACGCGGCCCCTCTGTGGGAACGAGGCTATGAGCTGTTCGCCGAGGCGGCGCGCCGCGAAGGTGAGCCTGAGCGCCTTGTGGACATCCTGTTTCTGCGGGCCTTTCTTCTGCCTTCCATTCCTGCCTTGGAGGCGCTTGCCGATGTTGCCGCCGCATCCGGCGACGCTGTGGCCGAACGCTCGGCCCGCGAGAGCGTCGCGAGCGCCCTCCGCATTCTCGCCAATCCCGCTGCACTGCGAAAGCGCATGCAGGCCGTCTGCGATGCCGCCGACCGCGTGCGTGACGCCGGACTCGCCGCGGCCTGCCGCCAGTGGCTTGCCGTATCGTTCCTAGCTGAATGCAAGCCGTAGGCTCCGCCGGCCAAGGGGCCGCTGGCCCCCTGGACCCCCGATATGCGATGGATGTGTGTGCCCATGGCGGGGCGTGCGGCTTTGCGCGACGAAGCCCTAGTGAGGATTGCCAAGGAGGTCAGCCCCTTGACCGGAGTCCTGGGCTGGCCCCGGCCGTCAGAGGCGAACTTTCGCGTAGCGGGTTGTCGCTGTGGCAGGGCGTATCGATCATTGCCACATGCAAGCCGTAGGCTCCGCCGGCCAAGGGGCCGCTGGCCCCCTGGACCCCCGATATGCGATGGGCGTGGGTGCCCATGGCGGGGCGTGCGGCTTTGCGCGACGAAGCCCTAATGAGGATTGTCAAGGGGGTCAGCCCCTTGACCGGGGTCCGGGGCTGGCCCCGGCCGCCGGAGGCGAACTTTCGCGTAGCGGGGTGGGGAGCCATAGGCCCAAGGCACGGCGCGGCACTTTCCCTCTTCCGAAAGGGGGCGCAAACGGGTATCGTGCTGGGCAACCGCAACCGGCAATTCAGGAGATACTCATGAAGGAAGCGATATTCCGTGGCATTCTGATCGGTGGGGCGCTTGGCGTCATCGCCACGTTCGTGCTGCACATGGATCCGCCACGGGCGTTTTTCCTCGGCGCTGGCGGCGGCCTGCTGGCCGGGCTGACCCGTTATCTCGTCACGCGCAAGAGGAACCGGTAGTCCATGGAAGACCGCAGCGACGCCGACGCCGTACGTCGGACATTCCTTCTGCTGCTCGCCATCGGCCTCGTCACGTTGGTCTGCGTGAGCTTGTTCTCGGGGTTCATGCCGCCGTATCGAAGGCTGTTCATGCGCGTGTCGCTCGACAATGCGCTGCATTTTTTGGCATTCGCCATGCTGGCCACGGTGACGCCGCCAGCATTTCGCACACGCGCCGTGGCGGTGGGAGCGCTTTTCGCACTGTTGCTGATGGGATTTTCCCTCGAATTCTGGCAAACCTTCATTCCCAATCGGCGTTGCTCGTTAGCGGATGCGTCGGCCAACATGCTTGGGCTGACGCTTGGCGGATTGCTGGGGTTCGTGCTGCGGTTGCGCCTGCTTGAACCGCTCATGAACGACGCGCACCGCGCGTGATGCGCTCCGCGTGCTGAAGAAAAGCGAAAGCCCCCGCCTTGGCGGGGGCTTTTTTGTCGTGGGAGTGCGTGCGGTCAGCGGGCGAGCCACGTGTCGTTGACGACGTTGGCCGGACGTCCCGCCAGATAGGCGCGGACGTTTGCACCGGCCTGACGCATGAGATTCTGCCGGGCGGTCAGGGAGGCCCATGCGATGTGCGGAGTGAGGATGCACCCCGGCGCGGAAAGCAGAGGATTGTCCGAGGAGATGGGTTCGGCCGACACGACGTCGAGGGCCGCGCCGCGCAGTTTCCCCGCCGCAAGGGCCGCCGCGAGGGCGTGCTCGTCCACGAGTCGTCCGCGGGCGGTGTTGATGAATAGCGCCTCGGGCTTCATGCGCGAGAGCAGGTCCGCATTGACGAAGCGTTCGTTGTCTGCGGTCAGCGGGCAGTGCAGGCTGATCACGTCGGCCTGTTCGAAGACTTCCTCGATTGATGCGTAGCTGAAGGGCGCGTAGTCGGGCACCGGCTTGGGCGTGCGGGTGCAGGCCAGCACCTTCATCCCGAAGGCGTGGGCGAGCTCGCTCACCCGGCTGCCGATGGCTCCGAAGCCGATGATGCCCATCGTCTGCCCGGTCAGTTCGATCTGCGGGGTGTTCCAGAAGCACCAGTCCTCGCTGGCGGCCCACAGCCCGGCCTTGACGCTTGCGTCGTGGTCGCGGATGTGGTGATCGAGTTCGAGAATCATGGCGAAGACGTATTGCGCCACGGCGTTGGTGGCGTATCCGGGCACGTTGCAGACGGGGATGCCTCGGCGTCCGGCCGCTTCGAGATCGACCACGTCGAACCCGGTGGCCAGCACGCCGATGTAGCGCAGATTGGGCAGTTGGGAGAGCGTTTCGGCCGTCAGCGGCGTTTTGTTGACGAGCACGATTTCGGCGTCCTGCGCACGGGGGACGATGTCCTCGGTTGCCGTGCGGGGGTATACGGTCACGTCGCCGAGTTCCTCAAGCGGCACCCACGGGTTGTCGCCGGGATTGAGTGTATGGCCATCGAGCACGACAATCTTCATTGATTCATCCTTTCCTGAATGGATTCCCTCACGCCCCACCTGGGGCAGCCATGGCGACCTCGCGCAGGCCGCCAAGACGTTCCTGAACCGAATGATACTCCTCGGCCAGCCGCCGGAGTTCGGCATCGCTGCCCGAGACCTCCGCGATGACATCCCGCGCGATTTCCCGCAAGTGTTCGACAATGGGATTGGAAAGCGTCCGCCGCACATCCGGGCGCGCGGCGACACACGCGGCCATGGCCTGCGCGTTGGCCGTCCGGAAGTCGCATTGCAGGCGCATGTCCTCCTGCATGGCGCAGGCATCCACGATGCGGCGGATGACCGGCGGTACGGCGTCGTAGGCCTTGCGATTGATGATGAGGACCATGCGCCCGGCCCTGTTCTGCCAGCCCGGGGAACAGTATGCGCTTGCATGGCGGTCCATGCCGAGAAGGCATTCGTGGTGCGGCCCGTGCCACCATGCGCCGTCGATGCGCCCGGCCGCGAGTTCCGCAGCGATGTCCGGGCCTGAAATTTGTGGATGTTCGGTGACCGTGGCTCCGGCCCGTGCGAGAACGCTCCCGGCAAGGCCCCATGCTGGCAGGCACAGGCCTCGCAGCTCGTCCGGGGTTTCCGGGACGCGGCGCATCCAGCCGAAGCCGCTGCCGCCGGTGTCGCCCATGGGCATGGCGTAGACGCCGAGATCGAGACACGCCTTGCGAAGGGCCTGTGCGCCGCCGCCCTTGTATAGCCACACGTTGGTGCCTGCCGCGTCGAGCCCGAAGGGAATGCCGGTGAACCAGTGCAGGGCGGGGTGTCTGTCCGCCCAGTAGGACGTGAAGACGTGCGCGCATTCGACTTCGCCCGAGGCGACCCTGTCCAGAACGGACAGGGGAGGCATGCTCGGGGAGGCGACGTTGACATCGACGGCGAGGCGGCTTTCGGTGAGCAGTGAAACCTGCCGCGCGAAACGGAACGCCCCGGCCTTGAACAGTTCCATGTCGCTGGTCCAGGCCAGCGCCATGCGCCAGCGCGTACGGCCAGCGGTGGCGGCCAGTGCAGGGGCCGCGAGGCCGAGCCCGGCGGTGGCGCAGAGGGTGGCGAGAAAACGTCGTCTGTTCATGTTCTCCGATGGGGTCGAGGTCATGGACGGTCTGCGGGAGCTTCGGTTTCACATGCTACCAGAACTCGGACCGCAAGGCGAGAAATGCATGCAATCGACCAATGATGTTGAGAATTTTCGAAACATCTGGTACGAGGTCACGACACCCAGTCACATCCCTATCCGGAGAACGCATGAATCGCCGCATGGCACATGCTCTGGCGCTGACGCTTGCGGTTGTAGTGCTGCAGGCCCTTTGCGCGTGGAGTGCGGAACCCATCCGCATCGGCATGTCCGCCGCGTTCACCGGTTCGGCCCGCGCTCTCGGCATTGAGACTTATCGCGGCGCTGCCGCCTATCTGGACAGGGTCAATGAGCTGGGTGGCGTCCACGGTAGGCGCATCGAATTGTGCGCCATGGACGACGGCTACGCCCCTGTGCCCGCTATCACCAATACGGTGGAACTGGTGGAGAACCAACGCGTCTTCGCCCTGTTCGGCTACGTGGGCACGCCGACGGTCACGCGCATGTTGCCGCTGCTGCGGCGCTATCAGGATCGCGGCCTGCTGCTCCTGTTCCCCGTGACGGGCACTATGTCTATTCGCACCAGACCCTACGAATCCAGCGTCTTCAACCTGCGAACCTCCTACTTCGGCGAACTCGACGCGCTGATCGACAGCCTCGTGAACTCCGGACGCAGGCGCATTGCTGTCTTCTATCAGGCGGACGCCTTCGGCAGAAACGGCTGGGACGGCGCGCGTCGCGCCTTGTTCCGCCACGGCCTTTCTCTCGCCGGGGAGGCGAGCTACCGCAGGGGTGAGCCGTTTGAGGCCTCCATGATCGAGCAGGCGCACATCATCATGCGCAGCAATCCGGACGCCATCGTCGCCGTCGGAACTTCCGGGCCATGCGCGGGGTTCATTCGCGATGCCCGCCTTTCCGGATTCATCGGTCCCATTGGCTGCGTCTCGTTCGCCAACAGCGAACGTCTTGAGGAACTGCTGACCGAGGCCAGCCGCGCCCACGGCCGCGACATGTCGCGCGGGGTGGTCATCTCGCAGGTCGTGCCGAGTTACGAGGACACCAGCCTGCCTGCCGTACGAGAGTATCGCGAGCTCATGGAGTCCGGCGCACCGCTGCCGCCCGGCGTCTTGGCCAAGGACAACTATGTTCCGCCGCTGTACAGCTTCGCCAGCTTCGAAGCCTACCTGAGCGCGCGTCTGCTGGTGGAGGGACTGCTGCGCTCGGGCGCGAATCCTTCGCGTGCGGCGCTCGCTCATGCGTTTGAATCCATGCATGCCATCGACCTCGGCATAGGCGTGCCGCTGTCCTTCGCGCGTACCAAGCATCAGGCCCTGTCCTCGGTGACGCTTACCGCCATCCGTGACCGCAGATTCGTTCCCGTCGATACCATTGAGGGGTGGCAGCCATGAGGCGCGTTCGCCTGTTCTCCAAGGCGCTCATTTTCATGCTCGTCGCGTTTGGCGTGCTGGCGGCCGTGTCCGGCGGATATTCCGCGTGGCAGCTCAGCACCCTCATGACGGCGGAGCACGAGGACAAGGCGCTGGCCATTGCCGAATCCATCGCCGGGGCCAATGTGGAGTTGATTCTCGACGGCGACGCCACCGCCATTCAGGCCGCCATCGACACCTGCATGGAGATCAAGGGCATTTCCTATGTCCTCGTGGCCAATGCTCGGGGAGAAGTGCTGGCCCACACCTTCGCGCCCGCCATTCCGCCCGCCATCCGCCATGCGGTGCGGGAAGGTCAAGGCCTGCGCCAGCCCGTGGTGCAGACGCTCAACACCGGGCCGGGTGGGTCCTTCCTGCACGTCACTTATCCCGTGTTGGCGGGCGAGGCGGGCAACGTGCACATCGGCATGAACCGCAGTGGCGTTCTCGGGCTCATCCGCGATTCCGTTATCAACCACCAGATTTTGACCCTCGGGTTCTTCTTCATCTGCGCAGTGGCCGCATGGCTGTTCATGGGCACGATCTCGCGTCCGCTCATCCAGCTTATGGAGTACGCCCGCCGCGTCGCCGCGCACGACTTTACGGCCACCATCGACATCCGCTTCGATGACGAGGTTGGCGATGTCGCCCATGCCGTGCGATCCACCGCCGAGGAACTGGCGAGCCTCATCACGCGGCTCGAACGCTCCGTCGCCGAGGCCACCGAAGAGCTCTCCACCACGCTGTCCACTGTGTCGGCCATCGTCAACAGCATGGCCGACGGTCTCATGGTCACCAACGAAAGCGGACGACTCCTGCGTTTCAATCCCGCACTGCTCGACATCTTTGCCCTCGATGCTGCAGATGCGGTGGGGCGGAGTATCGACGATCTTCTCGGTACGTCCCTCGCCGATGTGCTGCACATGGCCGGGCTGGATGCCGCCGAGCCCGACGCACAGCCCATCGAGCATCGTACGGTGGAACTTCCCGCCTCGGTGGGCGATCTCGAATTTCCCGTGGAAATCTCCATCGCCTCCGTTCAGCGCGGGGATGAACGGAACTACGTCATCATCGTGCGCGACATCACGGAACGTAAATTTGTGGAAGAGCAACTGCGTGAGGCGCGCGACAGGCTGGAGGACCGCGTCCGCGACCGCACGGCGCGCCTTGAGCGCGTTAACCGGCAGCTCGTTGGCGAAATCGCGGAGCGCAAGGAGGCCGAACGCGCCCTTGTGGCAGCCGAGGCCAACTATCGCCTCATCTTCGAGAACGCCGTCGAGGGCATATTCCGCATTACGCCGGACGGAACCTGCACTGAGGCCAACCCCGCCCTCGCGAGGATATTCGGCTACGATTCGCCGGATGAACTGCTGGCCGCATGCGACCAGCTTGTGGGTAATTCCCGCCTCGATGTCGAAAGCGCGCAGGAATTTCTCGTCACGCTGCGGGCTAATGGCGAGGTGCGCAATCACCACTCGCGCGCCATGCGTCGCGACGGGCGCGTCATCTGGGTCTCGCTCAATGCCCGCGCCATTCGCGACGAGCATGGCAACGCCGTGCATTTCGAAGGGTCCGTGGAGGATATCACCGAACGTCGCGAATCCGAGGCCGCGCTCAAGCACCGTGCATTCCACGATCCGCTCACCGCGCTTCCGAATCGCAGCCTGTTCCTCAACCATCTCGAAATGGCCATGAAGCGCACGCGGCGGTCTCCGGGCTATCTCTTCTCCGTCTTGTACATGGACCTCGACCGCTTCAAGATCATCAACGACAGTCTTGGTCACAACGTGGGCGACCTGCTGTTGTGTCACGTCTCGCAGACGCTGACCCGCTGCGTGCGCGACGTGGATACCGTTTCGCGTTTCGGTGGCGACGAATTCGCGGTGCTTATTGAGGACATTATCGACCCCCGCGAATGCATCAAGATCGCCAAGCGCATTCTCGACGAGATTCGCAGGCCGGTCATCCTCGGCGGATGCGAAGTGCTCACCGCCGCAAGCATCGGCATCGTCCTGCTTACCGAGGACTACGACAGCGCGGAAGATATCCTGCGCGACGCGGATACCGCCATGTACCGCGCTAAGGAACTCGGAAAGGGGCACTTCAAGGTCTTCAACCAGAAGATGCATGATCAGGCACTCCGGCAGATGCAGATGGAAAACGATCTGCGGCAGGCCGTCGAGCATGACGGTTTTGAAATCCACTATCAGCCCATCGTCGCTATGGACACGGGGACCGTGCGGGCGCTGGAGGCGCGCATACGTTGGCGGCACACCGAACTGGGGCTGCTTTCCCCCCGGGATTTCCTCTCACTTGCCGAGGACACCGGACTCATCCTGCCCATGGGCGAGTGGATGATGCGCCATGTTTGCGAGCAGATTCATGACTGGCACGAACGGTGTGGACTCGACATGCCGGTCGGCATCATCCTTTCGGCGCGGCAGTTCATGCAGCCCACGCTCCCCGCGGATATCCGGGACGTGCTCCACGCCACGGGCGTCCCGCCACGTCTCGTCATTCTCGAAATTCCCGAGAGTGTGCTCATGCACAACCTCGCAACGTCAACGGCCCTGCTCGGCAAGTTGCGCGAGCTTGGCGTAGGTATCGCGCTTATCGACTACGGTTCCGGCATGTCGTCACTCTCGCACCTGCTTCAGTTCCGGCTCGATGCCATCCGCATTCACAGCGGTCTCGTCGCACGCATCGATCAGGACGCCGAGGTCTGCGCCCTTGTGCGGTCCATAGTGGACCTCACCCGCAACATTGGCGTGTGCGGCGTCGCGTCGGGAGTGCTGCGGCGTACGCAGGCCGAAATTCTTCATCAGTTCCAATGCCCCTACGTGCAGGGGCACCTCTTCGGCAAACCCATGCCAGCCGATCGCATCCCATCCTTCCTCCACCCGGATTCCGCCGAAGTTCGCTCCGCGTCGTCCTGATGCCAAGCCGCTGCGCGGGCATGGCCTCCGGCGGCCGGGGCTTTGCCCCGGACCCCAGTCAAGGAAATGATTTCCTTGACAATCCTCACTAGGGCTTCGTTGCGCAAAGCCGTGCGGTGCGCCAAGGGCACCCACGGTTATCACAAATCGGGGTTCCTAGGGGCCAGCGGCCCCTAGGCCGGCGGAGCCTACGTCTCGCATGGAGAAACGAACGATACGGTCGGGCCACAGCGCCAGCGGAGCCTACGGCTCGCATGGGGCAGTGAACGATACGGTCGGGCCTTGGGATTAGCGGATGTTCTTGGAGCGCTTGTCGTTGTAGAGGCGCTGGTCTGCGAGGCGCAGGAGGGAGGCGTGGTCTGTGACGCCTGATTCGTGGGCTTCGGCGACGCCGAAGCTGAAGCGTACGGCGGTTTCTATGCCGGGGACGGGCGTATCGGCGAGTTGCGCGGCGGCGCGGGTCATGAAGCGGTGGGTCTGCGTGGCGGTGGTTTCCGGGAGGATGATGACGAATTCGTCGCCTGCGTAGCGTGCGCAGGTGTCGGTGGTGCGGACCATGGCGGCGATCTGTTTGGCGAAGAAGGCGAGGAGCCTGTCGCCTGCATCGTGCCCGAGGGTGTCGTTGACGGTTTTGAAGTCGTCGAGGTCGATGAAGACGATGGACAGGGGCGAGTCGTAGCGCTTGGCGCGGGCGTATTCGGTGCGCAGGCGCTGGTCCATGGCGCGGCGGTTGAGGAGCGAGGTGAGCGGGTCGCAGGTGGCGAGCATGCGCAGGCGCTCGTGTGCGGTGACGTTGGACAGGCACAGCGAAACCTTGACCGCGAGCTGGGCGAGCAGGTCGGTGTTCATGTCCGGGGCGAAGCGGGTTGGGGATGTGTCGGCCTGATTGAGGCTGCCAATGAGCGCGCCGTCGAGCGTGATGGGGGCGACGGCGATGGAGCGCACGTCGGCGGGGCGCGGCTCGGGGTAGAGGGCGGTGAACGGGGCGAGGCCCTGATTGCGCAGGACGGGTGTCATGCGTCCGCGAGTGATGTCGAGGAAGGTGTCGCGGTCGATGGTGTTGAGCTGTCCGTCGAGGTCCTCGGCATTGGCCAGCGTGCGCACGAGGGCGGCGGCGTCACTGTCTGCGATGAGGGATATCCAGGCGTAGGGGACGTTGCAGCGGTTGCGCATGAGATTGAGCAGCCGCACGAAGAGGCTCGTGAAGTCGAGGACGGTGAGGATCTCCGTTTCGATTTCGAAGAATTTCCTCTGTATATCCTGATTTCTGCGGATAAGCTCGTAGATGTCGTTGTCTGTCATGGCCGTTTGCGTGCGAAGGTGGATCTTCGGGTGCCGGACCATACTGCAAGGTCTGAAAAAGGAAAAGCGGCGCGAAACACGTTTCGCGCCGCTTTTTGTGCATGAGTGGACAGCGGGTCTAGTCTGCGGCCTGCAAGTCGCGTTTGCGGATCTCGGCGCGCTTGATCTTGCCGGAGATGGTCTTCGGCAGTTCATCGACGAATTCGATGATGCGCGGGTACTTGTAGGGCGCGGTGACCTTCTTGACGTGGTTCTGGAGCTCCTTGGCCAGTTCGGGCGTGCCTTCGACGTCGTGCGAGAGGACGATGGTGGCCTTGACGGCCTGTCCGCGCACGGGGTCCGGAACGCCGGTCACTGCGGCCTCGACCACGGCGGGATGCGAGATGAGGGCGCTTTCGACCTCGAAGGGTCCGATGCGGTAGCCGGAGCTCTTGATGAGGTCGTCCACGCGGCCGAGGAACCAGAAGTAGCCGTCCTCGTCCATCCACGCCTTGTCGCCGGTGTGGTAGAAGCCGTTGCACTTGGCCGCGGCGGTCTTTTCCGGTTCGTCGACGTATTCGTTGAACAGGCCGATGACGGGGGCGTCATCGCGCAGGCGTACGCAGATTTCGCCTTCCTCGCCGGTGGAGCAGGGATTGCCGTCGTGATCGAGGAGCACGATGTCCCAGCCGGGCACGGGCTTGCCGATGGAACCGGGTTTCGGCTCCATGAACGAGAACGTGGCAATCTGGAGCGTGGTTTCGGTCTGGCCGTAGCCCTCGCGGATGGAGAGACCGGTGGCCTTCTTCCAGTCGTCGAAGACGCTGGTGTTGAGCAGCTCGCCTGCGGTGGTGCAGTAGCGAAGCTTTGATAGATCGTACTTCGAGAGGTCCTGCCGGATGAGGAAGCGGTAGACCGTGGGCGGCGCGCAGAAGGTGGTCACGCCCTCGTGGGCCATGACGGACAGGAGCGCCGCGGGGTCGAATTTGCCACGGAAGTCGTAGACGAAGACGGTGGCACCGGCCATCCACTGACCGTACATCTTGCCCCATACGGCCTTGCCCCAGCCGGTGTCGGCCACTGTGAGGTGGACGTCGCCGGGTTCGAGGTTGTGCCAGTAGGTGCCGGTGATGTAGTGGCCGATGGCGTAAGTGTGACGATGCTCGACCATCTTCGGGTTCCCGGTGGTTCCGGAGGAGAAGAAGATGAGCAACGGATCGTTGCCGCCCGCGTAGTCGGCCGGGCGGGGGAAGCTGTCTGCGGCGGTGGCGCAGATGTGGTCGAAGTGCTGCCAGCCGGGGAGCATCTGGCCCGGTCCGCACTGGATGAGCAGATCGAAGTCCGAGCACTGCTCGCGGGCCTCGTGGACGGTGTGCGCCACGGAGTCTTCGCAGATGCAACCGCGAACGTGCCCTGCCTGCACGCGGTAGGCGATGTCCTTCACCGTGAGCAGGTGGGGCGAGGGGATGGCCACCGCGCCGAGACGATGCAGGGCCATCATGGTGACCCAGAACTCGATGCGGCGGAAGAGAATGAGCATGATCCTGTCGCCTTTGCGGACGCCGCGTTCGGCGAGCGCGTTGGCGAGGCGGGCGGACGAGCGGGCCAGCCAGTCGAAGTCGTACTCGCGGCGGACGCCGTCGGGACCGACGTGGATGATGGCCTTGCGCCGGGGATCGTCCTTGGCGATGGTGTCGAGGACGTCGTAGGCGAAGTTGAAGTGCTCGGGAACTTCCAGACGGAAGCTCTTTAGAAACTCGTCGTAGGATCGTGCGGTCAGCTTTGTCATGGTGCCTGAAACCTCAATATTGGTGGCTATGGGAAACGGAATCCATTCGTGACGTCGGGTGTGGGGGGCGTTTCGCCGTGCGCGGCGAAACGCCTAGATAATGACGTCGAGGAATTCCGCTTCGTTGCCGTCGAGGCCTCGGAGCGAGTGGGGAGTCTGGGAGCCGAAGTAGAGGCTGTCGCCGGGTTCGAGAACCACGGTGTTGCCGTCGAGGTTGATCTCCAGACGTCCGGAGAGCATGTAGATGAATTCCTGTCCGGGATGGGTGGCGAAATGCGTTTCGCCCGCTTCCTTGGCGGGAACGCGGACCCGGAAGGGTTCCATCTTGCGGCCGGTGAAGCGGTAGGCGAGGCTCTTGTAGTCGTAGTCCTTGCGGCGTTCCACCGCGAGGCCTTCGCCCGCCTTGACCAGAGAGTAGGAGGTCAGGTGCGCGTCTCCGCCGGAGAGCAGCACCGTGAGGTCCACGCCACAGGCCTGCGCGACGTTGAAGAGAAAGCTCACCGGGATTTCGATGGTGCCGGATTCGTATCCGGCCACGGTGGCTTCGTCCACGCCGACCTTGGCTGCGAGATCCGCGACGCTCATGTCGAGCGCATCGCGCAGACCCCGCAGGCGTGGCGCGATTTCCTTGTACGCCTTTTCCATTTTCTGCATCGGGTCGTTCTCCTTGCTGACCTGCCGGGACGGACACTCCGCCCTAGCGCCCGCGCAGGGGCGGGACTTCATCGTGGCTGCGCGGCTCCCCCCACGGTCGCCGCGCATTCGCGCCGTTAGGCGTCGGGCCACATCTCGGCGGCGATCTCCCGAAGCTTGTACTTCTGGATCTTACCGCTCGCCGTCATGGGATACTTGTCGAGGAAGACGATATAGCGCGGAACCTTGTGCCACGCGATCTTGCCGCGGCAGAAGTCCTGCACGTCCTCGGGCTGCATGGTCACGTCGTCCTGAAGCAGGATGAACGCGGCGACTTCCTCGCCGTACTTCCTGCTCGGTACGCCGGCGACCTGCACGTCCCGCACGCCGTCCATGGTGTAGAGGAATTCCTCGATCTCGCGGGGATAGATGTTTTCTCCGCCACGGATGATCATGTCCTTCAGGCGGCCGGTGATGGAGACGTAGCCTTCGTCGTCCATCACGCCGAGGTCGCCAGAGTGCAGCCAGCCGTCAATGTCGATGGCGCGGGCGGTGGCCTCGGGCATCTCGTGGTAGCCCTTCATGACCAGATAGCCACGGCAGCATACCTCGCCCTGCACGCCATGCGGGCATTCCTCGCCGGTCTCGGGGTCCACGATGCGGACCTCCACGCCGGGCATGGCCTTGCCCACGGTTTCGGTGCGGCGGCGGATGTCGTCGTGCATGCGGGTCTGGGTCATGACGGGGCTAGCCTCGGTGAGGCCGTAGCAGATGGTGATGTCCTTCATGAACATCTTCTCCATCACTTGCTTCATGACGTGCACCGGGCACGGGGAACCGGCCATGATGCCGGTGCGCAGGCTGGAGAAGTCGAACCTCGGGAAGAGGTCGTGCTGGAGCACGGCGATGAACATGGTGGGCACGCCGTAGAGCGCAGTGCAGCGCTCCTGCTCCACGCTTCTCATGACCATGACCGGGTCGAACTTTTCGAGGATGACCAGCGTGGTGCCGTGGGTGACGGCGGCCAGCACGCCGAGCACGCAGCCGAAGCAGTGGAACAGCGGTACGGGCAGGCACAGCCTGTCGTTCTCGGTGAAGCCCTGATTCTCGCCGATCCAGAAGCCGTTGTTGCCGATGCTCTTGTGCGTGAGCATGACGCCCTTGGGGAAGCCGGTGGTTCCCGAGGTGTACTGCATGTTCACGACGTCGTCGGGTTCGAGGCTGGCCTGCCGGGCCGCGTATTCCTCGTCGGAAACGGTGGCGGCGAGGCCGAGGATCTCGGGCACGGAGTACATGCCACGGTGCTTCTGCGGGCCGAGATAGGCCACGCGCTTGAGCGCCGGGAAGCGTTCGGACTTGAGATGTCCGCGCTCCTGCTCGCGCAGCTCGGGCACCAGATCGTGCATGGTGAGCACGTAGTCGGTGTCGTAGAAGCCGTCCATGACGAAGATGGTCTCCGCGCCGGACTGCTTGAGCAGGTACTCCAGCTCGCTGACCTTGTAGCTGGTGTTCACGGTGAGCAGGATGGCGCCGATCTTGGCCGTGGCGAATTGCAACGTCACCCAGTAGGGGACGTTGGTCGCCCACACGGCGACCTTTTCGCCGCGCTTGATGCCAAGGGCCATGAGACCCCGCGCCAGCCTGTCCACGAGTTCGCCGAACTCCCGCCATGTGAGGCGGAAGTCGCGGTCCACATAAATGAGCGCTTCCCTATCGGGATATTTCGAAACCGTCTCGTCCAGAATCTGGCCGAGGGTTATGTGGCGAACGAAGTCCTGATCCACGGGTCCTCCTTCATGGTTAGGCTGGGACGTACACAACGGCATAGATTTCCGCCTCGGACGCGCCATGCGCGCCGACGAAGTGCGGAACCACGGAGTTGTAGTACATGCTGTCGCCGGGGCCGAGCACGTGTGTTTCGTTGCCGTACACGAGCTGTACCTCGCCGGAGACGACCACGATGAACTCCTCACCTTCATGGGAGGAGAGCTTGGGTTCGTCGGCGGAAGGCTCCAGCCTGATGAAGAAGGGCTCCATGGAGCGGTCGGCTTTGCCGCGTCCGAGATGATAGTAGACCATGTCGGGCGAGTTCTTGCCGCTGGCGTGGGCAACGGTTTCTTCCTTGCGGTCGGCTAGGCGCACGATGAGGGGGTCGGTGGTCAATTCGTCGTCCATGAAAGTCCCAAGTCTGGTTCCGAGGGCGCGGGCGAGCTTTACCATCATGCCGAGGGCGGGTTTCACGCTTCCGCTCTCGACGGCGTCAACGAAGGAGGCGTCGAGCTTGGCGCGCTGCGCCAGTTCGTCGATGCTCCAGCCCTTGCGTTCCCTAAAATTCTTGATGCGCGTGCCGATCTTTCCGTTGTCCATGAATCCTCTCCTATGCGCTTTGAGATCTGGTGTCGGTTTACTAAGCGCCTGAAACGGTCTTACCCCTAAGCGTTTCAGGCCGCCAGTCCCGCCGTGGCGGAAACCGGGCGCAAACCCCCAGGACCGAAAACTTTACGGAAAGATATTTGCGCTGGCAACAGATTAGTTCCGCGTGCTGGCGGGAAAGGAAAGGCACTGACTCGTGGCCGTTAGCGGACGACGAGGGTGCGGACGATGTCGAGTGCCACACGCGTGCCGCCGGTGTCCTTTCTGGAGACGCGGCAGGTTCCCGTGTAGTCGCCCGGCTTCCATGGAGCGGCCTTGCGGCGCTTGCCGACATAGAGGAAATACTGGGCCTTGGAGTGGTCGATGGCTCTGGTACCACGCGCCAGCAGTTTTCCGTCGGGACCGGTCAGGCGCACCTCCACCATGTCGCCGTCCAGCAGGCCGAACATGTCGCACCAGAAGACGATGGCCGGGGCCGAAGGCGGCAGGGTTTCGGCGCGGTGGCCGCCATCGCGGACCGTGCCCGCCGTGGGGACGGAGGCGGTGAAGGCCGCACCGAGAAGGCCGGTCGGGATGTAGCGCAGATGGTCGAGGGCCTGCTGGCTCCAGAGCGGATTGCGGGTGGCGTCGCATTGTGTGTGGTGGGTGTGCCCGGTGAAGGGGTCCACGATGTCCCCGTGGTGGCGCACGGCAATCTCGACGTGCGGGAATTCGGTGAGGCCCGACATGCCGACGAGGCCGAGCACTTCCCCCGTGCGGACCGTCTGTCCCGGCTGCACGCGCACGGAGTCGCGCCGCAGGTGGCTGTATTGCGTCTCCCAGCCGTCGCCGTGGTCGATGACCACGGAATTCCCGGCGTAGCGGCCCTTGAGGGCTTCGATGCCGATGTCGCGGAAGTTGACGTCGGCCATGCCGTCGCGCACGGCACGCACCGTGCCGGGCGCGCTGGCGTAGACCTCCACCCCGCGCTGCATGTCAGCGAGATTGGGCAGGCGGAAGTCCGTGCCGGACGAGCCGTCGTAGGACAGCCTGCCGCAGGCGTAGTCGCGGTAGTCCGGACTCGGGTCCTGATCCACGTAGTTCTGGATGACGCAGCCTGTTCGCGCGCAGTCCACTGGTGGGATTTCGAGCGTGAATCCGTATGCTGCGGCATGCGGACACGCGCTGTATCCCATGAGGACCAGAAAGCCGCTTACGGCAGTGCGGACAAGGGATGCGCCAATGGTTTTCGGCATTCGTCCATCATAGCGCATCGGCGGCGATGATGGAACGATGCTGGTGCGAAAAGTGGTGTGTGGCGGGGATTATCGCGTGATGACGGTGGGATGGAGCAAGAGGAGGGGGCGTGCACGCCCCCTCCCTGAAGATGCGAGAACAGACTATTGCTGGAGGTATATCTGCGCGCTTTGCCCCTTGGGCAGCACGAGGGCCTGCTGGTCCTGCATGTGTTCGGCTCTGTATTTCCCGACGGGGAGGGCCGAGAAGACGCACGTGTTCACCGTGCGGGCATAGGGAACGTAGTCCGCGACTGCGGTCTTGACCGCCGTGGCCACGATCTGCACCACGAGGCCGAGCGGTGAGCCACCACTGTTGCCGCCGGAAAGGTCCACGACGATGGTGCCCGAATAGTCCCAGATGGTGCGGTTGGTCTTCGTAGACTTGATTTCCGCCGTGAACGCCACGGTGAGGTTGGACCCAAGCACGAAATAGGCGGTGTCCCATTGGGTGATGGTGGTATAGAGCACCGCGTCCGCGCCGAAATACTCGCGGAATTTCTCAAGCGGCAGGCCGTAGAGCATTTCCGTGTCGTATACGCCTTCCATCTTGAGGATTTCGTTGGTCACTGGCACGGGGTATGTGTAGTAGCCGAGCAGTGACAGCGGTTCCTGAATGGTTGTGGAGTAGTAGTCCTTGGCGTCGGCGGCCGTGGACTGGTTCATCGGGGGCAGCACGAGGATGGACAGCGGCTCCTCCTCGTACATGAGCGGGAAACGCTCCTGCTTGGTGACGAACTGGGGCCCGGTGGCGCAGCCCTGAAGCACGAGCGTTGCGAGGACGACGAGTGCCAGTGTGTGTTTGCGGATGAGCATCGTTGCGCCTCGCGAGTTAGTTGACGTGTGACGGTGTGTCGGGCGTGGAGGCCGTTTCGGCCTTCGACGGGGGCGTCTGGGTCGGGGCCGTGGCGGCCACGTCGCCGGAGCCTTTGCCGCTATCCGCTTCGTTCTTCGTGTCGTCCCGCTGTTTGGCGGCGTTGATGAGCCGGTCCATGAAGACTGTGGACTCGGGATAGAGTGCCTTTTCCTGCTCGAAGAGCTTCACCGCGCCCTGTGCATCGCCCTGCCTGAACAGGCAGAATCCGTATTCGGCATAGACTCCGGGGGGGACGGGCAGGGCCATTTCCCCTGATTTTTCGATGATGCGTTGGAGTTCGCCCAGATGCGCCTGCGTGCTCTGGTCGCAGGGTTCCTTAGCGCAGCAGTAAGACGTTTCGGAATACTGGCCCCAGTAGTACATGGGTTTGACCGTTTTTTGACATCCGACAAGTGCACCCGCCAGTAGAATGAGGGGGAGGATGCGCATTATCACGGCAGTATGATTTCCTTGGTCATCTGGTTGCCAAGCAGGAGTGTGCGGTCGAGGACGAGTGAGCCGTCGCGTTCGACACGCACCCGGTGCTTGCCGGGGAGCACTTCGTAGAGCACGGGGCCTCTCTTGTGGCGTCGACCCTGATCGTCGGTGTAGAATGAGCCCTCAAGGGCGAAGGGGACGCCATCGTCAACGGTGGCGACGCAGTTCTTCGTGGTTCCGGAGAACTGGATGTAGGCGGTCTTGTCCTTCATGGTGACGCCTTCTCGGTATCCGCAGCCCGCCAGCAGCATGGTCGCACAAATGGCGGCCATTGTGATAATGAGGAGTATTCTGTTCATGGGAGCTCCCTAGATGTGTTCCTGAATGTAGCAGTTGGCGAAGTCGGACTTGCCCGGGAGCGCACCTTCGATAGCTTCGCAGAATGAAACCTCGTTGGTCGGGGAATCACCGGTGCTGGCCGTTACGCGCAGGCTGGCGACCTTTTTGCCCGGAAGCGTGATGACCATGTTCGTCTGGGGATTATTGATTTTTTTCCCTTCGCGCATCACGTCGAAGACGTCTCCGGCTTTGATGCCCTGCGATGCGCCGCCGCTGATGATGTACTGTCCGTCCTCATGGCCGAGGATGTAGCCCCGCCACGGCTTGTCGAGCAGGTTTTCGATGATGTTGGACGACAGGTTGGTGATCGCGGCCTCGATGGCCTTGTCGTTGAGCGTGGCGTCGTATCCCGCGCGAGCGCCGATGCCGAGCACGCTGCCAGCTTCGGACGACGCTTCGCCTTCGCCTTCCTCGGAATAGATGATTTCGCCGGTGTGCACGTCGATGAGGCGGATGTGCACCTTGGCGAAGGCGACTTGTTCTTTGGTGCGGCTGAAGATGCCGACCTTTCCGCCGTCGCGGCGGCCGAAGCCCGTGATGGAGCCGACGATAAGGTAGTCAGCCATGTTGTGCAGGGCGGAGGCCTGACCAAGGGCGAGCTCCGCGTTGATCTTGTCCAGGTCGGCGCGCTCCAGCATGATGAATTTTTCGGTTTCCATGAGCTTGGAACTCAGGATGTCGAGCGCCTGTTTGCCTATGCGGTCGTTGTTCTTGTCGACGAAGAAGCTCTGCCCGAAGCGGGTTTCATTGGAAAAACGCGCGAGGGCGACCTTGCGCTTGAGGCCTGTGTGCTGCTTCGTTTTGGCTGCTTCGATTGCGGGGCTGGCGACAGGGGCAGAGCCTTCCGTCTTATGGACCTCGGGTTTGGATACAGTGGCGCAGGCCGCAAGCGAGAAGCAAGCGAGCGCTACCAGGAACGCGCGTAGGATAGTGAGCATTGACCCTCCAATAATTTGTATTAGTACGTTGGTTATTTATGCCTTGGACAAGCGTCAATCTTTTTTTGCGGTGCGCAAGCGTGAAGCGTCTGTCCGGCTCATGTGGGGCGGAAACGATCTGGGGAGTGGCGGGAATGCGTGCGTATGACGAATACGGGGCCATTGCCCGCTGGTATGATCCGTTCACCGCTGGGCTACTTCGCGGTGTGCGGCGGGGCATTGTGCGGCATCTGCGTGGGGTTGGAGCGCGGCGGGTGCTCGACGTGTGTTGCGGAACAGGCTGGCAGTTGCGAATGCTTCACGAGGCGGGATTCGTGGGCGCAGGGGTGGATCTTTCCTCGGCCATGCTAGGGGTGGCGCGACGGGCCTGCCCGCCACAGGTCGCGCTGGTTCGGGGCGACGCGGCGCTCTTGCCCTTCGAGGATGCGGCCTTCGACGCGGTGGTGGTCTGCTTTGCGCTGCACGAGAAAGAGCAGGCCGTCCGGCTGGCCATGCTCGGCGAATGCGTGCGGGTGCTGGCGCGGGGCGGATGCTTTCTCGTGGCGGACCATCTTGCCGAGGTTGCCGGACCTGTCGCCCATGCCGCGCGACATGCGGCCGCCCTTGTGGAGCGGGCGGCCGGGGCAAGGCATTTCGCCCTCTACGGGGACTTCGTGCGTCGCGACGGGGTGCCCGGTCTGGCGCGGGAGTCCGGCCTCGTCTGCCTGCCGGTGGAGACATTGGCCTTTGGCGCGGCCGGGTTGTTCCGCATCGTTCCCGCGCCGTGATTACTCGTGGTGGTTGAGGATGCGGAAGCCTTCCTTGCGGCACAGGTCGTCGCGCCTAGCGTCGGCGAGATCCGCCGCGATCATTTCCTGCACCATGTCCTCCAGCGTGATTCGCGGCTCCCAGCCGAGTTTTTCGCGCGCCTTGGTGGGGTCGCCAAGGAGCGTCTCCACTTCGGTTGGGCGGAAGTAGCGCGGGTCCACGGCCACGAGTGTCTCTCCTGTGTTCGTGTCTATGCCCTTCTCCTGCGCGCCGGATCCTTCCCAGCGAAGGTGTATGCCCGTGGCCTCGGCGGCAAGTTCCACCACGTGGCGCACGGTGTACTGACGGCCCGTGGCCACGACGTAGTCGTCCGGCTCGTCCTGCTGGAGCATGAGCCACATCATCCGCACGTAGTCCCGCGCATGGCCCCAGTCCCGCTTGGCCGAGAGGTTGCCGAGGTACAGGCAGTCCTGAAGCCCGAGGCTGATGCGGGCCATGGCGCGCGTGATCTTGCGGGTGACGAAGGTCTCGCCACGGATGGGGGACTCATGGTTGAAGAGGATGCCGTTGCAGGCATGGATGCCGTAGGCCTCGCGGTAGTTCACCGTGATCCAGTAGGCGTAGAGCTTGGCCGCCCCGTAGGGGGAGCGCGGGTAGAAGGGCGTGGTTTCGCGCTGCGGGGTCTCGGCCACCTTGCCGAACATCTCCGACGTGGAGGCCTGATAGAAGCGTGTTTTGCGCTCCAGACCGAGGATGCGGATGGCCTCAAGCAGGCGCAGCGGGCCGAGGGCCACAGAATCCGCCGTGTACTCGGGCGTCTCGAAGGACACCGCCACGTGGCTCTGGGCCGCGAGGTTGTAGATTTCGTCCGGCTGGACGGCCTGCACGATGCGGATGAGGTTGGTGGAATCCGTCATGTCGCCGTAGTGGAGGATGAAGCGGCGGCCGGTGACGTGCGGGTCCTGATAGAGATGGTCCACGCGGTCGGTGTTGAAGAGCGAGGCCCTGCGCTTGATGCCGTGGACTTCGTATCCCTTTTCCAGCAGGTATTCGGCGAGGTATGCGCCGTCCTGCCCCGTGATGCCAGTGATGAGGGCGATTTTCGTCATGACAGTTTCCTGGTTTCTTGGACGTGGTGAAGTGTTGCGTGCCGCGTGGGGTCAGTCCAATCCTTTCGCGTAGCCGAGGCGGATGAGGCGCGAGCGCCATTCGCGTTCGTCATTGAGCGAGAACGAGGTGCGCGGGCAGGAGTCGGCTTCGGGGATGTAGGAGTTGCGCTCCAGCCACCCGAGTACCGAGCACAGGCAGTCGTTGATGCCCGTGTTTGCCGTGTCCGCGACGATCTCCGGGGCGAGGGGTGCCTCGTAGGGATCGGATATGCCGGTGAAGTTGGGGATTTCGCCTTTGCGGGCGCGGGCGTAGAGCCCCTTGACGTCGCGGCCCTCGGCCACCTCCAGCGGGCAGCGGCAGAAGACCTCGACGTAGCGCCCCAGCAGTTCGCGGTTCTGGGCGCGGGCCTCGGCGTAGGGAGAAATGGCCGCCACCACGCAGATGATGCCGTTGCGGTTCAGCAGATGGCAGATGAAGCCGATGCGGCGGATGTTGATATCGCGGTCGCGCCGGGTGAAGCCTAATTCCGAACTGAAGTTGGTACGGATGAGGTCGCCATCGAGCAGTTCGGCCGCGAGTCCCCGGCTCTTCAACTCGAAATAGCTGTTGCGGGCCAGCGTGGATTTGCCCGCTCCGGAAAGGCCGGTGAACCACAGGGTGAAACTCATGAGCACATCTCCGATCCGTGATGTCGTTTGTCCAGTAGAATCCGCGTCATCCGCAGTGGCGCAGTGTGCCGGGATGCGTCGCCAGTCGGCCGTCCCGGGCGAGGGTTTCGATGAGCGCCGCCGCGTCGTTGGCGATCAGGTCTGCTCCGCAGGCGAGGAACTGCTCGCGGCTGGCGTTGCCGGTGAGCACGCCTGCGGTTGCCGTGCCCGCGCGCTGGCCCGTTTCGATGTCGAGGGGATGATCTCCCACCACGATGGTGTGGGCCGGAAGCGCGCCCAGTGCTGCCATGGCCGCGAGGGCGTGCTCGGGATGCGGCTTCACGTTGCGCACGTCGTCGCGCGAGAGGAGCACGTCTGCGAGGCTTCGGGCATCGGGCAGGACCGTTTCCACCGCCTCGGTACAGTTGCGGGTAATGATGGCCACGCCCACGCCACGCCCGCGCAGTTGTGAGAGCATGGGGCGGGTGAAGGCGAAGGGTTCTCCGCGTGATGCCGCGTCCATTTCGATGTGCCGGATGGCGGCGGCGACGCAGGTGCGTAGCAGCTCGCCAAGTGGGGAGTCCCCGGCGTCGAGGCGCATGGCCGCGTCATGTGCCCATTCCAGCGCCGGAGTCGTGCCGGGGGCGGGGTGATCGGGCAGAAAGCCGCGCACGATGCGCGTGATGTCGTCCTTCATTTTCCCGAAGTCGATGGACGTGCGCGCGAGGGTTCCGTCGAAGTCGAAGATGACGCAGCGGATGGGGGGCTGTGGGCCTTGCGCCCCATGTGGCGCGTCTGTCGCGAATGTTTCCATTGTCGGGATGGTATATGCTTGCGGGTGATTGCGCAATGCGTCGGATGTGTTCCGGCGTTCGTCGTCCATTTCAGTAGGTGGGGAGGAAGTCGCCGTTCCAGTATTGCGTCTGCGGGTGGAAGGCCTTCCACGCGAACCACATGCAGTCCGTGCCGAGCACGGGAATAAGCCGCGTTCCGCGCAGCCGGCCCTCGATGGCCTCGCCGCTTACGGTCCAGCGCGAATGCGTTTGTTCGTCCATGATGTCGCCGTTGCGATCGACCATGTTCAGCACGGTGTCGTTCACCGTGGCGAGGTAGGCGCGCGGGATGTTGAGGTCCGGATCATGGAACACGACCACCGGATTCATGCCGTATTCGATGGTGCCAACCCCGAGCCGCTTCACCGCCTCGCGGGAAACGGCCAGCGCCGCGCCGCCGTCGAGGATGCCGATGACGCGTTCCTTGGGGTGCACGCGCGTGTCGGTATGCATGAGCGGGAAGTACGAGCCGCCTGTGTCGTAGTAGGTGCCGCTACGCTGGTAGGAGCCGTAGGGATCGCGCGAGTAGTTGACGGCGGCCGTGCGCGAGCGTGGCCGGGCGAGGACCACGGCGTTCGGGAAGGCGCGGCGCGCGCGTTCCCATGTTGTCCACAGCAGCGGAAAGCGTTCGAGCTCCTGCCCCTTGGCCGGGCCGGAGATGGCCTGACCGAGCAGTTGCGGCCAGCGGCTGCCCGTTGCGCGGTCGTAGAGCAGGCGATTGGAGTTGAGGAACTGCTGGGTGGTGCCGAGGGTGGTGGGCTGTCCGTTGACGCGTGTGGCGTAGCCCACCACGCTTCCCGTGAAGGGGCAGTAGGTCACGCTGCGCAGGTCTTCGCCGTCGGCTACGTTGATGACTTCGTGATGGACGAGGATGCGGCGGGGATAGATGCGTGCCGGGGCGTCGCCGCGGCCTTCCTCGACAAGGACGATTTCCTCGCGTTCCAGCACGAGGGATGCATCTTCCGGCGAGATGAAGGCGGGGGCGTCCACGGGGCGTACCACGTCGTAGCCGCGTTCGTCGCCCGTGGTGTATTTCGCGAAGGCTTCGAGGAGCGTGTCCGGCAGTGCCGCAGCGAGGGCTGTCCGGGTGGGGAGTGTTGCGAGGAGCGCAAGGATGGCCGCAAGGGTGCGGATGATGAGTCGTCGTGTCATGTCGGTCCTGCCGATTGGCGTTGGGATGGTTCGGGGACCGAGTCTACAGGCCGCCCGGGCCGCAAGGCAAGGGCGGAACGCGCGGCGGTCCGGGCGTGGCCACGGACCGCCACCGCGCTACATCCAGAACGTGTTCATGCTGGAGCCGGAGATCAACATCTGGAAGGACGCGCCGAACATGCCGTCGTCGGCCATGCTCATGTAGGCGGCAAGGCCTGTGCGGGCACGCATCACGCTGGGGTTGTACTGCACCTTGCGCGTCAGTTCGGACATTTCGGCGATCTGATCGTAGGCCTTGGCGAGCTTGGGGTCGTCCTTGAGCATCTGCTCCACCACATCGGCGTGGGCGTAGTCGCCGCTCACCACGAAATTGCCGTCCTTGTCCTTCGACAGGGAAAATTTTCCGTCGTCGTCGTCGATGCCCTTGGCTCGCAGGCCTTTGCGCACGGTTTCGAGGAAGCGGTCCTTCAGTTCGTTCATCTGCGTGTCCATACCGTCCAGCACGTTGCTCATGGGAGCCTTGCGGACCATGGTCGAGAGGCGGTCGCCCATGCTGGAGAAGGTGACGTCGTCGAGGTCCTTCGGCTCGTCGCCCTTGCGTTGGCGGGCACGCGCCTCCTCGTTCTCGTCCTGCTTCAGCTTGATGTTCATCTGATCCGTAAGGCTGTTGTAGACGCCTGAAATGGCCATGGTCGACTCTCCTTGTCGTATGCCGAAATACGGGTGCGAAAATATGTGTGCGGAAAAAAATTCCGGATACTGTCGTTCCCGTGCATGACAGCAAGGTCCGGGCCAGAATCTGCGTGGCGAAGCGTTTTGCGCAACGAAAAGGGCCGCTCCGTTTCCGGAGCGGCCCTTGCGGTCGTTGGCTGGCGCGGCGGACTAGGCGTCCACGGGCTTGCCGAAGATGCGTACGGTGAGCGCGATGGCCGCGATGCCCATGGGCAGCACCAGCAGGACGGGCATGCCGAGACCTGCCGGGATGTAGCCGAAGAGCACGGTCACGCAGGCCACGGTCAGCGCGTAGACCAGCTGGGTGCGCACATGGTCGATGTGGTCGCAGGCCGAACCCATGGAGGACAGGATGGTCGTGTCCGAGATGGGGGAGCAGTGGTCACCGAAGATGGCGCCGGTGAGCACCGCGCCCACGTTCATGATCACGTAGCCGTGGTCGGGGTTGATGGCGTAGGCCAGCGGAATGGCCAGCGGCATCAGGATGCCCATGGTGCCGTAGGACGTGCCCGTGGCGAAGGAAATGAGCGAGCCGAGCACGAAGATGATCGACGAGAGCAGGAAGGCCGGGATGGCGTCGGAGAGCACCTGCACCAGATAGGTGGCCGTGCCCAGCTCCTTGATGATGGCCGACAGCGACCAGGCAAGAAGCAGGATGACGGCGGTGATGTTGAGCGACTTCACGCCCTGCACCCAGATGGACAGCGCCTGCTCCAGCTTGAAGATGCCCTTGGCGATGCCCATGACGATGGCCACCATGCCCGCGATGAGCGCGGCCTGGAACAGAACCACCGAGGCGTCGGACGCGCCGAAGCATTCGCGGATGGAGGTGAAGCACAGGGGCGATTCCTTGATCAGGGCGATGAGCGTGGCGTCGTCGCCGCCGAGGATGCCGGTGCGGCCGTTGAAATAGAAGCCGAGGAACGCCGCCGCGATGAGCGTACCGATGGGGATGATGGCGTACCAGATGCTGGGGACGACGCTGGGGTCGGGCTCCAGACCGGTGGCCTCGTCGGCGACCATGGGCTTGGCGTTGTCGTCGATGACCTTGCCCGTGGTGCGGGCGCGGCGCTCGGCGGTGGCCATCGGGCCGAACTCGCGCAGGAACCAGATGGTCGCCACGATGAAGAACAGTACGAAGATGTTGTAGAAGCGGTAGGGAATGGTCTCCACGAACGCGCCATAGGCGTTGGTGGTGATGCCCACGGAGGCGAAGCCGTCACGAATGAGGCCGATCTCGTAGGCCACCCACGTGGAGATGAGCGCGATGCCCGCGATGGGGGCGGCGGTGGCGTCGATGATGAAGGCCAGCTTCTCGCGCGACACCTTCATCTTGTCGGTGACCGGGCGCATGATGGGGCCGACGGTCAGCGAGTTGGCGTAGTCGTCGAAGAAGATGAGGATGCCGAGCACCCACGTCACGAACTGCGAGCTGCGGGGGCTGTTGGCCTTTTTGGCCAGTGCCTCGGCGATGGCCTTGGCGCCGCCCATCTTGGAGATGAGCGCGATCATGCCGCCGATGGTCAGACACTGGAGCACGATGCCCGCGTTCCACGGATCGGCCAGAGAGGTCAGCACCTCGTGGGACAGGCGCAGGAAGCCGTGCACGAACCCGTTGTAGATGTTGAAGCCTTTGGCCTCAAGCATGAAGCAGCCGGAAAACACTCCCAGAAACAGGGAAAAGATGACGTTCTTGGTCACGAAGGCCAGAACGATGGCCACCACCGGCGGAATGAGGGTCCAGAAGCCGTAGTGCTTGGCGTTGGCGGGGCCGAGGCTGGAATCGGCGGCAAGCGCGGTGCCGCAGAGGAGAAGGAGCAGCGGTGCTGCGAGTACAACAACGGAAAGCAGTCGATGCGAGAAACGTTGTCGCATGGGAAAATGACCTCTCTTTGATCGGGAGTGTTTTTTTCGCGCGTTTTTGCGCGGCAAATTGCGTAGTCCAAAACTGGGGGTGAGGCAAGAGCATGCGTCGCGCGCCGGACATTCGCCACGGCCGTGACTGCATGCGAAAGGACCGCGGAGGCACAGGGTGTGCCGTCCGCGGTCCGTAATGAGCGATTAGCGTTTTCGCGCTGCGGGGAAGCCGAGCAGGATGCTCAGCGTGGCCACCGCGGCGAGCAGGTAGCAGTAGTACATGCTGCCCACGATGTTGATGGGCGAGATGGCGGCGATGGAGCCTGCCAGGAGGACCTGCGCGCCGTAGGGGATGATGCCCTGGATGACGCAGGAGAAGATGTCGAGCAGACTGGCGCTGCGGCGCATGTCCACGTTGTTCTTCTCGGCGATTTCCTTGGCCACGCCGCCGGTGACGATGATGGCCACGGTGTTGTTGGCCGTGCACACGTCCACGAGGCTCACCAGAGCGGCGATGGACAGCTCTCCGGCCTTGGTGCTGCGGCTGCCGCGCGTCACGCGCTCGATGAACGCAAGGATGCAGTCGATGCCGCCGCCGCGCTTGATGAGCGCGCCGAGGCCGCCGATCATGAGCGACAGCACGAGGATTTCCTGCATTCCCGTGAAGCCGCCGTAGATGTCGGCGGAAAGATTGAGCAGGGTGTAGCCGTCCGTGTAGGCGAGGCCCACCGCGCCAGCGAACACGATGCCCGCGGCCAGCACGATGAACACGTTCACGCCCGCCAGCGCCAGACCCAGAACGCCCACGTAGGGCAGCACCTTCACGATCTGGTAGTCGCCGGTCTGCTGCACGTGGCCGCTCGCGCCGAGTACGGCGAAGATGATCACGCTGAGGATGGCGGCGGGCAGGGCGATCTTGAAGTTCAGTTTGAACTTGTCCTGCATGTCGCAGCCCTGCGTGCGCGTGGCGGCGATTGTGGTGTCGGAGATCATGGACAGGTTGTCGCCGAACATGGCGCCGCCGACCACCGCGCCCATGAGTAGGGCGAGGGAGATGTCGGTCTTGGCGGCCACGCCCACGGCGATGGGGGCCACGGCTGCGATGGTGCCCATGGAGGTGCCCATGGCGGTGGAGATGAACGCGCCGATGACGAACAGGCCCGGCAGGACCATGCTCGCCGGAATGACGGACAGGCCGAGGTTGACGGTGGATTCCACGCCGCCCACGGCACCGGCGACCTTGGCGAACGCTCCGGCCAGCAGGTAGATCATGCACATGGTCACGATGCTGCCGTCGCCTGCGCCCTCGATGAACGCCCCGATGCTCTCGGTGGCCTTTTCCCTGGCCAGCAGCACCGCCAGCACGATGGCCGGAAGGATGGCCACGGTGGCGGAGACCTGGTAGAAGGCCATCTTGGTTCCGGCCAGCGTCAGCCAGACGCCAGCGCCGATGAAGATGACCAGAAACACGGCAAGCGGCAGGAGCGCGAGCGCGTTTCCCTTCCCTGAATTCATTGCTATGTACCCCTTGTGCAATGCTCCCTGCGGAGCGGTTAGCGTGGCGCGCCCCAAAGGACGCAACGGCCAAAAACCAAATTCCCTACGCGGTGAAGTGCGAAAATGCAAGGCGAGCGGGTGTGTCTTTCCCTATTCCATGCGTGATGCATGAGTCGTGCAAGCCGCATTGGCGTGCAATCAGGTTCCGAAACAGGAGATTTTCCATGCAGTGGCTTTCCCGTCGTTTTCCTTTGGTGCTCGGTCTCGTCTTCGTCGTCTTCTGGGCGTACTGGGCCGTGGAGCCGTTTTCGCGCCGCGTGTGGTGGGCGGAGAATCTTCCCGTCATCGGCGTGTTTCTCATCCTTGCCTGCACCTACACACGTTTCCGGTTCTCGAACCTCGCCTATGCGCTCATGGCCGTGTGGCTCTTTTGGCATACGGTGGGCGGCCATTACATGTTCGCCCACGTTCCCTTCGGCTTCGTCACCGATCTCTTCGGGTTCGAGCGAAACCATTTCGACCGCATCGGGCACTTCTCCGTGGGCTTCTATGCTTTTGCCGCCGCCGAACTGCTCCTGCGCAGGCGTTGGACCGGGCCTGTCGTGGCCGGGCTGTTCGGGCTGTTCCTCATCATGAGCGTGGCGGCGGGGTACGAGATTCTGGAATGGTGGTTCGCGGTGCTGGAGGGCGGTGACGTGGGGCACGAGTTCCTTGGTTCGCAGGGTGACGTGTGGGACGCCCAGAAGGACATGCTGCTCGACACCTGCGGCGCGCTCGCCTCGCTTGCGCTGTTCTACGGGTTGGGACGGCATAGGGTCGCCTAGGGGTGCCTAGGGCGTGCCGTATCGTTCTTTGCGGCATGCGGGACGGACCGGGGCCAGCCCCGGACCCCGCTCAAGGGCCGTGGGCCCTTGAGAATCCCAAATAGGGGGTCGTCGTGCAAAGCCGCACGGTGCGCCAAGGGCAGACGGCCTATCGCATATCGGGGTTCCAAGGGGCCAGTGGCCCCTTGGCTGGCGGAGCCTACGTCTTGCATGGGGCAGGGAACGATACGCTCCCTACCACGGCACCGCGCCGACCCACCCGGCGCGGATAGCACCCCATAGGCCGATGAGGATGGCCTCGGCGGCGTCGTGGCGTACGGAGGTGGGGCGTTTGGCTCCTGATGCGTCGATGACGCGACGGGCGAGGTCGTCCGCCGCGAGTTTGGCGAGGGGGCCATTGTTGCGGATGCTGGGCTTGAGGAAATCCGCGCGCCACGTTTCGGCGCTGATGATTTCGACGGGCAGGCCGAAGCGCAGGGCTTCCTTTTCCCAGATGTTGGCGATGGAGCCGCCGCCTTCGAGGATGACGCTGGTGAGCGTGTCGCAGGAGCGCAGCACGCCGGGTGCGCCGCGCCGGAGCCGGGCGTGGGAGCCGAAGTTCTGGGAGCGGTACCAGACGAGGCGGCCATCCTCGGCGAAGAGGGCAAGCCCGGTGCGGATGCCGAGGTCCACGGCCAGAAGCGACATGGCGGACCTAGGCGTGCAGCCAGCAGCGGACCCTGCGCCCCGCGCCGAGGTCCGTAAGCGGGGGAAGCTCCTCGCGGCAGCGGTCGAAGGCGTGGGGACAGCGCGGGTTGAAGTGGCAGCCCTGCGGCAGGTCGACGAGGTTCGGCACCATGCCGCTGACCGGGACGAGGCGCTCGGTGCGGTCGATGCGCGGCACGGAGCGCATGAGTCCCTTGGTGTAGGGGTGCAGCGGTTCGCGGAAGAGGTCGCGCACCGGAGATTCCTCGACGATGCGCCCGGCGTACATGACGGCCACGCGGGTGCAGGTCTGCGCCACCACGCCGAGATCGTGGGTGATGAAGACGATGGCGGCGTTGCGGCGTTCGCGCAGTTCCATCATAAGGTCGAGAATCTGGGCCTGAATGGTCACGTCGAGGGCGGTGGTCGGTTCGTCGGCCAGCACGAGGCGCGGGTCGCAGGCAAGGGCCATGGCGATGACCACGCGCTGGCGCATGCCGCCGCTCATCTCGTGCGGATAGCTGCGGGCGCGGCTGGCCGGTTCGGGGATGCCCACCATGTGCAGCAGGTCCACGGCGGCGGCCAGCGCCTCGCGCCGCCCCATGCGCTGGTGCAGACGCAGGGCTTCGGCGATCTGCTCGCCCACGCGGAACACGGGGTTCAGGCTGCTCATCGGCTCCTGAAAGATCATGGAGATGCTGTTGCCGCGGATGGAGCGCATTTCCTCCTCGTCGAGGGCGAGGATGTCGCGGCCGTCGAAGCGGATGTCGCCGCCGACGATGCGTCCGGGAGGCGAGGGGACGAGGCGCAGCACGGACAGGGCGAGCATGGTCTTGCCGCATCCGGATTCGCCGACGATGGCCATGGTTTCGCCGGGGGCGACGGAGAGTGTCACGCCGTCCACCGCCTTGGCCACGCCGTGGGCGGTGAAGAAGTGGGTTCTGAGGTCGCGTACGTCGAGAAGCTGCATGAAGGTGTTTGCCTCGCGGGGGGAATTGTGGAAGATAACGCGTGCCGCCACGCATTGTGAGGTGCGCGTGGGCGCATTGTCAATGCGTCGTGGTGGCGGGGCCGATGACGACGGCGCGTGGCCGTTGCGGGCATGATGGATGAAACGTCGGGGCGGGGCCGTGGATGCCGCGCCCGGAGCAAAACGATATGGGTGTGGATATGAACGATGTGAATCAGGCGAAGGTGGCCATCGTCGGCGGCGGACTGGCCGGGTGCGAGTGCGCGTGGCGTCTGGCCGAGGCTGGCGTGTCCTGCGTGGTGTTCGAGATGAAGCCGGAGCGCTATTCCCCGGCGCATGTGGAGCCGGGTCTTGCGGAACTCGTGTGCTCCAACTCCCTGCGTAGCGACGAAAACACCACCGCCGTGGGCCAGCTCAAGCGCGAGATGCGCGACGCGGGCAGCCTCGTCCTCGAAGCCGCCGACGCGACGTGCGTCCCGGCGGGCAAGGCGCTGGCCGTGGATCGCGAGCGCTTTTCGCAGTACATCACCGAACGCATCGAGGGCCACGCGCTCATCGAGGTGCGCCGGGCCGAGGTGAAGGACGTGGACGCCCCGGAACTGGCCGGGTACGACGCCGTGGTCATCGCCGCAGGTCCGCTGGCCAGCGACGAACTGGCCGTGAGCCTCGCCCGCGCCGTAGGCGACGAGCGCCTGTATTTTTACGATGCCATCGCGCCCATCATCGCCGCGGATTCCGTGGATCTGAACAAGGCCTTCTGGGGATCGCGCTGGCGTCCCGAGGACGACGACTACCTGAACTGCCCCATGACCGAGGAGGAATACCTCGCGTTCTACAACGAGCTTCTGGCGGCAGACAAGGTGAAGCCCCACGACTTCGAGAAGGAAATTCATTTCGAAGGCTGCCTGCCCGTGGAGGCCATGGCCGAGCGCGGTCCGCAGACCCTGACCTTCGGCCCCCTCAAGCCTGTGGGGCTGACCGATCCGCGCACCGGCGGGCGGCCCTTCGCCGTGGTCCAGCTGCGGGCCGAGAATAAGGAGCGCACGCGCTTCAACATGGTGGGCTTCCAGACCAAGCTGACCTACCCCGAGCAGAAGCGCGTGTTCCGCATGATTCCGGGACTGGAGAACGCCGAGTTCGAGCGCATGGGCAGCATTCACCGCAACACCTACGTCAACGCCCCGCATGCGCTGAGTGAGGACCTGCGGCTCAAGTCGCGCGAGAACGTGTACCTCGCCGGACAGATCACCGGCGTTGAGGGCTACGTGGAGTCCGCCGCGTGTGGACTGTGGCTCGGCATGCATCTGGCTGCGAAGTTTACCGGCGCGCATGTGGACCTTCCCCCGCGCGAGACGGCCATGGGCGCGCTGCTCGGCCATCTGTTCGAGGAGACGGACAACTTCCAGCCCTCCAACGTGCAGTTCGGGCTGATGCCGCCGCTCAATGCCCGCGCGGGCAAGAACAAGCGCAAGGAAATGTACGCTAGCCGCGCCGAGAAGGCCTGGGCCGAATGGCGCGAGCGTACCGCCCAAGGCGGGGACGCGGAGTAGCCGGGCCATGGCGCGGCGCTACTGGCTCCTAAAGAGCGAACCCGGTGCCTACTCCATCGACGACCTCGCGGCGGAGCCGGGGGGCGTCGGCGCGTGGGACGGGGTGCGCAATTATCAGGCCCGGAACATCCTGCGCGACAAGATGCGCGTGGGCGACCTCGCGCTGTTCTACCACAGCGTCACGGCCCCCGGAGTGGTCGGCGTGGCTGAGGTGGTGCGCGAGGGCTATCCGGACCACACCGCGCAGGACCCGACCGCCGCGCATTATGACCCGCGCAGCACGCCGGAGAATCCCGTGTGGTACATGGTGGACGTGCGGCTGGTGTGCAGATTTTCGCGTTCGCTGTCCCTGAAGTTCTTGCGCACCGTGGCGGGACTTGAGAACATGGAACTGTTGAGGAAGGGATCGCGGCTGTCGGTGCAGCCCGTGAGCCCCGAGGAATTTTCGATCATACTGGACTTGTCCGGCGAAAACGTCCCGCTCTGACGGCGATGGCCACAGGGACGGGCGGCCCCGGTCACGGGGCGACATCCGGGAGGTTGTCATGGAAAGAACGTACGAGGATCGGATTATCAAGCTCGAAAGCGATGTGGCGCTCAACCTCAAGGTCATCGACGACCTCAACGACGTCATTGCCGCGCAGCAGAAGCAGATCGACATGCTTGAGCGCCGGCTCGACCTCGTGGTGAGCAAGCTCGCGTCCATCGACATGGAGTCCGGAGGCGGGCCCGCAGACGAGGTCCCGCCCCACTACTAGCCGTCAGGCCCTGACATCCGGCGCGAAGCCGAGGAACTGCGAGAGTTCCCACTGGCCTTCGTGCCGGATGTCGAGGCACCATACCCTGTTCTGAACCCGCCACATGTCGAGGCCCGGACACACGTCCGCGGCCCGGCGCAGTATGTCCAGCACCTTCGGGCAGTTCGGCGTGTCGCCGAGCAGTCGTAGCGCCTCGCCCACGATGCGGCGCTCGAAGGCCCGGCGGTCGCTTTCGCCCGGCGCGTGAGCGAGCAGAAACTCCCGCACGTTGCGCGGGCTGCGATCTCCGGCCATCACGTGCGCCCACGCCAACGGTGCCCACAGTCTTCCCCATGCCCATGCCATGTTCTGCGTGGCCTGCGACTCCGTCCATGGCTGCATGAAGTGCAGCCCCGCCCCGGCGGCAATCTCCTGCCGCTGCCACTGTGTGTCTTCCGTGGCCTTCACCCATTCGAGGGACAGCGCCTGCCGCTTGTTCCATGGCAGCATGGCGGGGGTGAAGCCGCGTCCGGGCTGGCCGTCCGGGCCGAGGAGCATGATCGTGCACTCCAGCGGATTTTCGGTGCTCGACCGTTCCCATAGCCAGCGGTGTTCGTCTGTCCTGTCACCGGGGCGCGTGATGATGGCCCGGCCTGCGGCCTGCTTCGCGCCGGGCGCTTCGTCGAAGACGATTTCGACGCGCACTCCGGGCCAGTGAACGACGCTGTCCGTGGACAGGCCGGATTGCCCGCGGACCCATAGGGTGATGAGCGCCTGCGCCACGAGGCTCTCTGCGCTTTCCATGCGCGGCAGGACGCGCTTGGCGTAGAGTTCCGCACCGGAAAGCGGCGGCGGACCGTTGGCGATGGCCTGTCCCAACTCGTTCAGGTACGCCGGTTCGGGATCGTCGGCGAGGCCTGTGGCGCGGGCAAGCTCCAGCGCGCGCAGTGCGTAGGTCATGGCGTTGAGCGGCTCGATGCGGTCGAGGTCGTCGAAGAACCATGCGCAACTCGCCAGCGAGGCCAGCGACCATTGCTCCATTTCGAGGAGGTCCCACGCACGGCGCTGTCCGGTGGCGTCGAGGCCGGGGCGGAAGTGCTCGGCGGCGAAGTCCTGCGGTACCGTCTTGCCGTAGCGAACGCTGCCGTAGGCGGACAGGGTGGAGAAGGCGTCCGTGAAGACGTCTGGCCCCGCGTGCATGAAGTGGGCGTGGATGTGCGAGCGCAGGCCGTCCTGCGCCCGGCGCAGGGGGGCGCGCCATTTCTGGTTCCAGCGCGGATGACCGCCGGTGTGGCATCCGCAGTCCGCCCGCCAGCGCTCCACGCCGTGCACGCAGCTCCACGAGGACGGCTCGCGCAGGCGCACGCGTTCGATGGGCGGGTGCGCGGCGAGGTGTGCGGAGTAGTTGGTGAGGGTGATTTCTGGGTCGGCCTCGGCCTTCATGAGCATGAAGGCGAGGGCCATTTCGCCGAAGGTGAAGTGGTGGCCGTAGGTTTCGCCGTCGGTGGCGAGGGAGAGCAGACCGGGCATGGACGCGCCACGGATGCGGGTCCAGAAGGCGTCTCCGTCGCGCAGGAGTTGTTCGAAGGCCACGGCCTGCGAGAGTCCGCCGTGGTAGAAGAAGACGCTGATGCTGCGGCCCGAGGGTAACTCCACGCGGTAGGGGCGACTGATGTCGAGGCTACCCTCGTCCACGTCGCGCCACTGGTCCGCGCCGAGGGGGGCCACCGCTGCGGCCTGTCGTGGCGCGAGGACCGTGAAGGCGATGCCCGCCTGCGCGAGGACTTCGAGGGTCGGCGTGTCCACGGCGGTTTCGGAAAGCCACAAGCCGTCGGGGTGGCGTCCGAAGCGGGCCTCGAAATCCTGCACGGCCCATGCGGTTTCAATCTTCTTGTCGTCGTTGCTAGCCAGAGGCATGATGACGTGGTGGCATATCTGGGCCAGCGCTCCGCCGAAGCCGATGCGTCGGCGGGCCTGCGCGTCCGCTTCGATGATGCGGGCGTAGGTGTCGGGATCGTTGCGCTCCATCCATGTGAACAGGGTGGGGCCGAAGTTGAAGCTCAAGTATTCGTAGACGTTGACGATGTCGCGGATGCGTCCCGCCTCGCCGAGTACGCGCGCCCACGCTAGCGGGGCGTAGCTCTCGCGGCCGATGCGCTCGTTCCAGTTTAGGCCGGGCGCGGCGCTGCCCTCGGGCAGTGTGGTGCGAAGCCACGGGTCCTCTCGCGGCGGCTGGTAGAAGTGGCCGTGAATGCACAGGTGTCTGTCCATGCGTCCTCCCCCTGCGTGTTGACGAATGCGGGTACGGCCCGCGCTGGTATGCATGGTAGCAGATTGCTCGCGAAAGGTCATTGCATCGCTGTGGACAGAAGGGCGGGCTGCGGGTAAACGTGCTGGCGTACCGTTGGATACGACTCACAAGGAGAATGGATATGGCAGAAGAACTGAACGAACGCGCCGAACTTGAGGCGCTGTCCAAGGAAGAGATCCTCGACTGCTTCGAGGGCGCGCTCTTCGAGCACGTCACCGAAGGCGAGGAGATGCCGGAGCTGGCCGAACTGACCATCGCACTCGGCCTCAAGGGCTTCGTCAACGCCAAGCTGGCCCACCGCGAGAAGGATGAGCTCATCGACCTCTTCCTCGGCGGCGACAAGGCCATCGTGGAACTCATCGACCACGCGGCCGAGCAGGGCCTGCTGGAAGAGTAGGCCACACCGAATCTTTCTGTCCGTGTGCGGCGCGAAGCGTCGGCGACGCGGGCGCAGGCATGAAGAAAGGCCCGCATCCATATGGATGCGGGCCTTTCGCTGTGTCGTTTCCGGAGGAACTAGTCCTTCTTCACGCAGGCCTGCGGCCAGATTTCGTCGATGAGGTCCACGGGCGTGACCGTGATGTTGCGCAGGAGGTCCGCCGGGACGTCCACCAGATCGCGCTCGTTCTGGCGGGGGATGAAGACCTGCTTCATGCCGTTGGCCACGGCGGCGAGGATCTTTTCCTTGATGCCGCCCACGGGGAGCACGCGGCCGCGCAGGGTGATCTCGCCGGTCATGCAGATGTCCGGGCGCACGGGGGTTTCCGTGAGGGCGGAGATGAGCGCCGTGACCAGCGTGACGCCCGCCGAGGGGCCGTCCTTGGGGGTGGCACCGGCCGGGACGTGGACGTGGATGTCCAGCTTTTCGGTGAACTCGGGGTCGATGCCGAAGAGTTCGGCGCGGCTGCGTGCGTAGGACATTGCCGCCTGCGCGGATTCCTTCATCACGTCGCCGAGCTTTCCGGTGAGGGTCAGCTTGCCCTTGCCCTTCATGGGCGTGATCTCGATGTGCAGCACCTCGCCGCCGTAGGGCGTCCATGCGAGGCCAAGCGCAACGCCGGGAGGCAGGATCTTCTCCATCTCGTCGTCGCGGAAGCGGGCCGGGCCGAGGTACTTTTCGAGGGCCTCGGCGTCCACCACGTAGGGACCGCCGTCACCCTCGGCCTTGCGCCGGGCGAGCTTGCGGCAGATGGAGCCGATTTCGCGCTCGATGTTGCGCAGACCTGCCTCGCGCGTGTAGTCGCGCACGGTCTGGGTCAGCACCTCGTCGGAAATCTGCACCTCGTCGAGTTCGAGACCGTTGTCCTTGGCCTGCCGGGGCAGCAGGTAGCGCCGGGCGATGCGGACCTTCTCGTGCTCGGTGTAGCCGGGGATGCGGATGGTCTCCATGCGGTCGAGCAGCGCGGCGGGCACGGTGTCCAGCGTATTGGCCGTGCAGATGAACATGATCTTCGACAGGTCGAAGGGCACGTTGAGGTAGTGGTCCGAGAACGAGAAGTTCTGTTCGGGGTCCAGCACCTCCAGCAGGGCGGACGACGGGTCGCCGCGGAAGTCCGCGCCGAGCTTGTCAATTTCGTCGAGCATGAACACGGGGTTGCGCGTGCCGACCTGCTTGAGGCCCTGAATGACGCGGCCGGGCATGGCACCGATGTAGGTGCGGCGGTGTCCGCGAATTTCGGCCTCGTCACGCATGCCGCCAAGGGAGATGCGCAGGAACTTGCGGCCGAGCGCCCGTGCGATGGAGCGGCCGAGCGAGGTCTTGCCCACGCCGGGAGGGCCCACGAAGCACAGGATCGGTCCCTTCATCTTCGGGTTCAGCTTGCGCACGGAAAGGTATTCGAGGATGCGCTCCTTGACCTTTTCGAGGTTGTAGTGGTCCTCGTCGAGGATTTCCTGCGCCTTGACGATGTCCAGCCGATCCTTGGAGGCCTTGCGCCACGGCAGTTCTGCGATCCAGTCGAGGTAGGTGCGGATAACCGTGGCCTCGGAGGAGTCCGGATGCATGTTGGCCAGCCGCTTGAGCTGCTTGTCGGCCTCCTTGCGGACCTCCTGCGGCGGGTTGGCCTTGTCGAGGGCCATGGCGATGTCCTCGATCTCCTCGTTTTCCTCGTCCATGTCGCCAAGCTCGCGGCGGATGGCCTTGAGCTGTTCGCGCAGGAAGAAGTCGCGCTGGGCCTTGTCCATCCCTTCCTTGGCCATGGACTGGATCTTGGCCTGCATGGAGGCAACCTCGATCTCGCGGGCGAGCTGGGTGTTGATCAGCTCCAGCCGCTCCAGCGGGTCGATGCATTCGAGGATGGCCTGCGCGTCCTCGACGCGAAGACGCAGGTTGGAGGCGATGAGGTCGGCCATGCGGCCCGGCTCGTGCACGCTGTTCAGCACGCCGAGGATGTCCGGCGAGGACATGCCCTTGAGGGTCATGAGCTTTTCGCTCTGGTCCTTGGCGGTGCGCAGCATGGCCTCGGTGGTGGGCGTCACGTCGGTGACGTCCATCTCGCGGATCAGTTCCACACGTGCGGTGTGGTAGGGCGTGTCGCCGGTGAATTCGGTGACGCGGGCGCGCGAAAGGCCCTGCACGAGAATCTTCAGGCGGCCGTCGGGCATTTTGAGCATGCGCATGATCATGCCGACGGTGCCGATGGTGTAGAGGTCGTCGCCGGTGGGGTCGTCGACCTTTTCGTCGCGCTGGGAAAGAATGAGAATGTGGCGCTTGTCGGCCAAGGCGGCGTCCACGGCGGCCACGGACTTCTCGCGTCCGACGAACAGGGGCAGGATCATGTAGTTGAAAACCACGATGTCCCGCACCGGAAGGACGGGAAGCTCCTCGGGAATCTCGGGGACGACGACGCTGTTGTCGTCCGCCCCTTCGCCCGTCTTCGCCCCTGCGGTGTCGTCGCCTTCGGAGACGAGGAGGATGGTATCGAGTATATCGTCCGTCATGTGCGCTTCCTTTGGAGTGCAGTGTTGTCGAATCGTTCGGGCGCACTGATCGAAGCGCGCGCTTTCGCGGCGCGTTTCGGCGGTGCGCCCGTGCATGCCCCGTGGCCCTGCGGCGCGGGGGCGTCCTGTGCGTGCGTCAGGATCGGATCTGGAACCCCTGATGTTCCTTGTCGTAATCGATCCATTTGCACTGCACGTTGTCAACCCGTGAGAGGGGCGGCCCGGCCAAAAGGCGGCGCTTGAGCGTGTTGATGGACTCTTCGTCCCCTTGCGCCAGCACCTCGACGGTGCCGTCCGCCAGATTGCGGATCCATCCGTTGACGCCGAGGTTGCGAGCCTGGTCATGGACCCAGCTCCGGAACATCACGCCCTGAACTTTGCCCGTGACGACGCATTGCAGGCTGCGAACCATCATGGCCTCCTTTGTTCGGGTTGGCGCGCGAAAAAAACTAGAGCATCCCCTGAGACTGAAAGCTGAAATATCGTCCGTCCGCGACCACGAGATGGTCGAGGACGCGCATGCCCAGATCATGCGCCGCCCGGCATATGCGGGCCGTTATCTCCTCATCCTGCACCGACGGCTTCAGGTTTCCGCCGGGGTGGTTGTGGATGAGGATGATCGCGCTGGCCGCGCGTTCGAGCGCCATGGACAGCACCTCGCGCACGTAGACCGGAGCCTGATCCACTGTGCCGCTGGAGAGCCGCTCCCAGGCCAGCAGGCGGTTGCGCGTGTCGAGCAGCGCGATCCAGAATTCTTCCTTCACCGCAGGGCCGAGGCGGGCAAGGGCCATTTCGGCCACGGCGGCCGGGGTGCACAGCACCTCGCGCTCTTTCACGCGCGATTCGCCCATGCGCGCCCATGTCTCCCGCCACAACCGCCAAAAGTTCTCAAGCTGCGGGCCGAAGCCCGGCACGGCGCGAAGCTCCGCAGGCCGCGCGGCGAAAACTCCGTACAGGGAGCCGAAGCGCGTCAGAAGCTCCTTGGCCAGCGGCTTGGTGTCCACGCGCACGAGGACGTGGCCGAGCAACAACTCCAGAATCTCGTAGTCGGCCAACTGGGCGGGATTGGTGGCCAACTGTTCCCGCAGGCGTTTGCGGTGGCCCAGATAATGCCTGTTATCGCTCATAATAGGTCTTCGTGGCGAGGCGGGCAAGGGGCCGCCAGCATTTTTCGCGGTGGCCGCACAGGGTGGCGTGTGACGCATCCTGCCGGATTCAAGAAGGATTTATCTCATTCCGGTAGGATTTGCATCCCGAAAAACGCCATACAGACCGCCGACGAGGGCCTCGAAGGCCTGCTCCGGCGTGCGCTGGCCGGACTTGATGCCGAACTCGGCTTCGAGCGAGAGGTCCCAGATGCGGGCGAGTCGCGTCGCGCCGAGGCTGCGGGCCATCTTCGTCTTGGCGGAGAGTGCGCCACGGGGCACGTAGGCCGAGGGCTGGTCGCCGTGGGCCAACTCCCACAGGATGCGTGCCTCGCGTTGCAGCAGGGCGAGGAAGGAAAAGAGGATGCTGTCGGTGGAGCTGACGAGCCGGTTGTCGAAGACCTTCTTCCACACCTTTTCCGGCGATCCGCCGGAGAACAGGGTGGAGATGAATTCGAAGACATCCATGTCCGTCTCCGCCGCGACGATGGACAGCATGGACGCGTCCACGCGGCCCGAGTCCCCGGCGGCGAGGATGAGCTTGTCGAGTTCGTTTCGCGCGCCGAGGGCGTCCAGCGGAAGCAGGTCGGACAGGGCGTTGAGCGCGTCGGGCTGGATGGTCACGCCGTTTCTGGCGGCGTGGCGCTTGATGAAGCCGGGGAGGGTGGAGCGGGTCAGGCCCGCAGAGCTCCAGACCCAGCCGCGCTTTTCGGCCACGGCCCAGTACTTCTGCTTGGTCAGCGTGGCCGGAGCCTTGGGGTTGCCCTGCTTGTCCAGCCCGGCTTCGAGGCAGAAGATGGGCCAAATGTGGGAGCTGAAGCTCGACAGGGTGGAGGTCAGCCGGTTCCAGCCGTCCACGAGGAAGGCGTTGGCCCGGCGCACCACCACTAGCCGCGAGGTGCCCATGAGGTCCGGGATGGTCAGGTCCTGCCAGAACGCGCCGGGGAGGTCGCCGTCGTCGGCCCAGTAGACGCGGCGGAACCATGTGGTCCCCTCGCCGTGGGTTTCCACGAGGGTTTCGATCTGCTGGCGCAGGAGTTCCGCGTCGGGGCAGAGGAGGAAGGAGAATCCGGGGCGGGGCATGCTGCTCCTGACTGGTAGGCGTGAATGTGCCGCGCAGGCCCGCATGGTGCGGACCTGCGCGGCGGATATGCCATTGGGCGGGCTAGTAGGCCTGCGTCAGCCTGTCGGCCAGTCTGCGCACGGCGAGGTTCACGACGACGTGTTCCGCCGATTCCTTGCCGCCGGTGGTGAAGGACTGGCTGGCGCTCACGGGGCCGGAGTTCCACAGCTCCGCGCCCGTGTCTCTGCTCACGATTCTGGCCGTCAGCGTGATGGTCGAGCTGGACTTGATGGTCTCGTCGTCCGAGTCGGTCAGCGAGGCGTCGGACCGGAAGGAGTTGACCACGAGGTGCAGGTCGGCCTGCGCGTCCTTGACGGATGCCCAGTCGATGTGCCCGCGGCGGGTGAATTCGTCGCGCACCTCGGCACGCAGAACGCTTTCGAGCCACGGCTTGAGCGTGGGGTTCTCCACGCTACGGATGCACAGGGCGCGATGCGAGGCGTCGAGGACGAGGTGTTCGCCGTGGCCGGTGGCGTGGTAGCCGCATCCGGACAGGGCGAGGGCGAGAACGGCCGAGAGGAGAATCGTGCGCAGTACAGTCATTTAGCCCACCACTATGTTGACCAGTTTGCCGGGAATCACGACGACCTTGCGCACCGTCACGTTTTCGAGGTGCTTGGTCACGTTGGGTTCCTCAAGGGCCAGACGCTGCACGTCCTCGCGCGAGGCGGAGGCGGGCACGGTCAGGCGGCCGCGCAGCTTGCCGTTGACCTGCACGACGACGGTCAGCTCGTCGCGGACGAGGGCCTTTTCGTCGAGAATGGGCCAGGGCTGGGCAGCGAGGTGCGAGGTGTAACCCATCATCTGCCAAATCTCCTCGCACACGTGGGGCGCGACGGGAGAGAGGACGGTGAGCGCGGTGCTCACGGCGGAGGACAGGACGAGATTTCCGTCCTTGGTGCCGGCCAGTTCGTCCTTGGCGAGGTATAGGGCGTTGACCAGTTCCATCACCGCGGCGATGGCGGTGTTGAACTGGAAGTTCTTCTCGACGTCCGAGGTGACCTTGAGCACGGTCTCGTGCTCCTTGCGGCGCAGGTCGCGGGCGGCGGTGGAAAGCTCCACGCCGTCCACGGGGGCGCAGGCGCCAACGGGCGAGAGGGTGCCTTCGAGTTCCTCGACAAGACGCCACACGCGCTTGATGAAGCGGGCGGAACCTTCGATGCCCTGATCGCTCCATTCGAGGTCCTTCTCCGGCGGAGCGGCGAAGAGGCAGAACAGGCGCACGGTATCAGCGCCGTAGCGGGCGATCATCTGGTCGGGATCGACGATGTTGCCCTTGGACTTGGACATCTTGGAGCCGTCGAGCAGCACCATGCCCTGCGTGAGCAGGTTGTCGAAGGGTTCGTCGATGTCGATGAACTTTTCGTCGCGAAGTGCCTTGATGTAGAAGCGCGAGTAGAGCAGGTGCAGGATGGCGTGCTCAATGCCGCCAATGTACTGGTCCACGGGCAGCCAGTAGCGCACCGCCTCGGGGTCGAGGGCCTGCTCGTCGTCGCGGGCGCAGGTGTAGCGCAGGAAGTACCACGAGGACTCCATGAAGGTATCCATGGTGTCGGTCTCGCGGCGGGCCATGGCGCCGCACTTGGGGCAGGGGACGTTGAGGAATTCGGGCGTCTCCGGCAGGGGGCTGCGTCCGTCTGGCCGGGTTTGGACGTGCTCGGGCAGCTGCACGGGCAGGTCCTTTTCGGGCACGGGCACGATGCCGCACTTCTTGCAGTAGATCATCGGAATGGGCGCGCCCCAGTACCGCTGGCGGGAGATGTTCCAGTCGCGCAGGCGGTAGTTCACGGTCTTGCGGCCGCGTCCGGTCTCGGCGAGGTGGTCGGTGATGGCGGTCTTGGCCGCCTCGTTGTGCATGCCGTCGAACTGTCCGGAATTCACGAGGATTCCGGGTTCGGTGTAGGCAGCCTCCATGGTGGCCGGGTCGAGGGTTTCGCCCTCGGGCTGGATGACCACCTTGAGGGGCAGGCCGTACTTGCGGGCGAATTCGAAGTCGCGCTGGTCGTGCGCCGGAACGGCCATGACCGCGCCGGTGCCGTAGTCCATGAGCACGAAGTTGGCCACGTAGATGGGCATGCGCGCGCCGGTGACGGCGTTCACGCAGTATGCGCCGGTGAACGCGCCTTCCTTTTCGAGGTCGTCGGAACCGCGCACGATCTTGTCCATGTTGCGGACCTTGTCCACGAACGCGCGCACGGCCTCGGCCTCGGGCTTGCCGTCGATGAGCTTCTCGACCAGCGGATGCTCGGCGGCGAGGCTCATGAAGGTCGCACCGTGGAGGGTGTCGGGCCGGGTGGTGAAGACCGGGATGCGCTCCTCGATGCCCTCGATCTCGAATTCCAGCTCGGAGCCGTAGCTCTTGCCGATCCAGTTGCGCTGCATGGTCTTGACGCGCTCGGGCCAGCCGGGGAGCTTTTCGAGGAACTCAAGGAGTTCGTCGGCGTAGTCGGTGATCTTCAGGAACCACTGGGACAGCTCGCGGGTCTCAACAACGGAGTCGCAGCGCCAGCACAGGCCTTCCTCCACCTGCTCGTTGGCGAGCACGGTGTGGCAGGTGGGGCACCAGTTCACGGGTGCCTTCTTGCGGTAGACGAGGCCCTTCTCGAACAGGCGCACGAAGAACTGCTGCTCCCACTTGTAGTACTTGGGATGGCAGGTGGCCACCTCGCGGTCCCAGTCGTAGGAGTAGCCGAGGCGCTTGAGCTGGGTGCGCATGGTGGCGATGTTCTCGTAGGTCCACTTGGCCGGGTGCACGTTGTTCTTCACAGCGGCGTTTTCGGCGGGCAGGCCGAAGGCGTCCCAGCCCATGGGATGCAGCACGTTGAAGCCCTGCATGCGCTTGAAGCGCGCCACCACGTCGCCGATGGAGTAGTTGCGCACGTGGCCCATGTGGATGCGACCCGAGGGATAGGGGAACATTTCGAGGCAGTAGTACTTGGGCTTGCTAGGATCGACCTCGGACTTGAAGTGTCCGGCCTCTTCCCAGATTTTCTGCCACTTGGCCTCTATGCTTTCCGGAGCGTAATCAGGCATTGGGTTTCCTTTCACAGTCTGTCGCGGATGCGGGAGAACAGGTCGGCCACGCGTTCGGTCAGTGTCGCGTTGCGTCTGGCCTCGGCCTCCTGCCGTTCCCGGAGATCAATGTCGAAGCTGTTGTTGAAGGCCACATGCGGGAAGCAGCGTTGCCACGCGAGGATGCTCGCGTAGGCGGACTCGCGCAGGGTGTCGCCGACCAGCACGTAGACCACGCAGTCCGCGTGGTAGTGGGGCCAGAAAGCCTGCCCCCACAGGGTCAGCGACTCGGTGACCGAACGGCCGAGGGTGGCGGCCACGGATTGCGTGTCCAGCCACCACTCCTTCCAGTTCAGGTCCGTGAGGGAGGCGGCCATGCCGCCGCCCCACTGCCCAAGACGCGAGACATCCGCCGGGACATCCCAGCGGAGTTCGTAGCGCTGGCCCTTTCTGTCGGACCATGCGCAGATGGTTGGGCGGGCCTCTCCGGCGGCGTCCGCGCCGCGTCCGAGATAGACGCGCGGGGTGCCGGGCGGGGTCTGCCCTGCGTCCCTAATGAATCCTAAGTTGACCATTTTCAACAGCTTTGGCAATGGCGTCCAGAATGCCGTTGACGAAGTTCTTGGAATTGTCGTCGCCAAAGCGCTTGGCCAGCTCCACGGCCTCGTTGATGGTGACCTTGACGGGCACATCGTCGAGCCAGAGCATTTCGTACAGGGCCAAGCGCAGGATCGTCAGCTCGATGCGGGCGATGCGCGATAGCTTCCAGTGCTGGGAGTACTCGTCAATCCTCTTGTCGATGGCGGCGAGGTTGCGCCACACACCGGCTACGAGCTCCCAAGCGAACTCCTTCCTGCCGGCGGCATTGCGCTCGGCTGCTTCATCGGACGGAGCCGGTGCGAGGGTGAACGCCCGCTCAAGCTGGTCGATGCTCTGGACAGTGTTGAAGCACAGTCCGTACAGAACCTCGAACGCCCGTCTGCGGCCGCCTCTGCGGCTCCCCTTCTTCATCTCGTCGGTCATGGATTAGATCTGCTCCAGCACGCGAATCATCTCGAGAGTGGCGGCGGCAGCCTCCACACCCTTGTTGCCGCCCTTGGAACCGGCGCGCTCGATGGCCTGTTCGAGGGTATCGGTGGTCAGCAGACCGAAGCCGATGGGCAGGTTGGTTTCCAGCGAAACGTGGGCGATGCCCTTGGCGCACTCGGAGCACACGTAGTCGAAGTGCGGGGTCGCGCCGCGGATCACCGCGCCGAGACAGATGACGCCGTCGTACTTGCCGGAGGCGGCCAGCTTGCGGGCAGCAAGGGGTAGCTCGTAGGCGCCGGGCACCTTGACGAGGGTCAGGTTGTCCTTGGATGCGCCGTTGCGGCACAGGTAATCGACGGCACCGCCGATGAGACGGTCAACGATGAAATCGTTGAAACGGCTCGCGACGATGGCGAAGGAAAGTCCCTCGGCCTGGAACTGTCCCTCGATGGTTTTGATGTGGTACATGCGGGTCTCCTCGCAGATGGAAAGATATGAAATGGGGGGCGGGCGCTTTCGCCCGCCGGGCCGCTATTCCTCGTCGTCGAGATGGAGCATGTGCCCCATCTTCTTTTTCTTGGTCTCAAGATAGTGGTAGTTCCACTGGCAGGACTTCATCTCGATGGGCACGCGGTCGACAACCTCCAGACCGTAGCCTTCGAGGCCCACGATCTTCTTGGGGTTGTTGGTCATGAGCCGCATCTTGGTCACGCCGAGGCTGACCAGAATCTGCGCGCCAACGCCGTAGTCGCGCAGGTCCGCCTTGAAGCCGAGCTTCTGGTTGGCCTCGACGGTGTCGAGACCCTTGTCCTGAAGGGCGTAGGCCTTGATCTTGTTGCACAGGCCGATGCCACGGCCTTCCTGGCGCATGTAGAGGATGACGCCCTTGCCTTCCTCGGCGATCATGTTCATCGCGGTCTGGAGCTGGCCGCCGCAGTCGCAGCGCAGGGAACCGAGCGTGTCGCCGGTGAGGCACTCGGAGTGCACGCGCACCAGCACAGGCTCGCCGGGTTCGATGTCGCCCTTGACCAGAGCGAGGTGCTCCTTCTTGTCGATGTCGGAGTAGAAGGCCACGGCCTTGAACATGCCGCCGAAGCAGGTGGGGAGGTCGGCCTCGGCCACGCGGTCCACGGCAAGCTTGCCGAACTTCATGCGGTATTCGATGAGGTCGCGGATGGTGGCGATCTTGAGATCGTGCTTCTTGGCGAACTCGATGAGGTCGGGCATGCGAGCCATGTTGCCGTCCTCGCGCATGATCTCGCAGATGACGCCAGCGGGCTTGAGGCCTGCGAGCTTGGCGAGGTCCACGCTGCCTTCGGTCTGTCCCGCGCGCACGAGCACGCCGCCGGGATTGGCCTTGAGCGGGAAGATGTGGCCCGGAGTGACGATGTCGTCGGGGGTCACGTCGTCGTTGATGGCGGTGAGGATGGTGGTGGAACGGTCATAGGCGGAGATGCCGGTGGTCACGCCGTTGCGGGCCTCGATGGACACCGTGAACGGAGTCTGGAAGCCGGACTCGTTCTTGGTGGTCATCATGGGCAGCTGGAGGCGGTCCACCATTTCGCCGGCCATGGACAGGCAGATGAGGCCGCGACCATGGGTGGCCATGAAGTTGATGACCTCGGGGGTGGCGAACTCGGCCGCTATGGTGAGGTCGCCCTCGTTCTCGCGGTCCTCGTCATCGACGAGGATGATCATCCGGCCTTTGCGGATTTCTTCGATGGCTTGTTCAGCCGTGCAGATGGGCATGGTTTCTACCTCGTTGAATATATCGCCGGACGCGAGTGCGCCCCGGCATCTGGCCCGCCTCCGGGGAAGTGGGCCGAGAGAAGTCCTGTGCGATCTAGAATCCGTTCATGCGCAGGAAGGCCTCGGTGATTCCGGAGGAATCTTCCGTGCTTTGCGCGTCGTCGCCGGTCCAGGGGGCGACCATACGACGCACGTACTTGCCTATCAAGTCCGTTTCCATGTTCACGCCATAGCCGGGCTTCCAGCCAGAGATGGTGGTGGCGCGCTGGGTCTCGGGGATGATGTTCACTTCGAGCCAGTCTGGACCGCAGGCGTTGACCGTGAGGCTGATGCCGTCGAGGGCCACGGAGCCCTTTTCTATGACGTAGCGGCCGTGTTCGGCCGGGAAGGAAAGTCGGTAGATGCGCGAGAGGCCCGCAGGGGAGATGGACTGAACCCGCGCGGTGCAGTCCACATGGCCGCTGACCAGATGCCCGCCCAGCCTGTCGCCGAGGGCGAGGGCGCGTTCGAGGTTGACCAGCGAGCCGGGGCGCAGCGTACCGAGATTGGTGTGGGAGAGCGTTTCGGCGGAGGCGTAGGCGGTGTACCAGTCCTTGCCGAAGGTTTCCACCGTGAGGCAGGTGCCGTTGACGGCGATGCTCTCGCCGAGTTCGAGATCGGGCAGCGCACTGGACGGGAAGCCGATGCACAGCCGCGTCTCGCTGCCGCGCGCTTCCACGGAGCGTACGGTTCCGGTTGTCTGCACAAGTCCGGTGAACATGTCAGTCCGCCTCCCGACGGTAGATAATGAGCGTGTCCTCGCCGCACTGCCGGGTCTCGGCGGTGCGCAGGGCGATGGCCTCGTCCATGGTGAGCGGACTGCGGCCGGTGAACAGGTTTCTGGCCATTTCGTCGCCGAGAATCTTGGGGGCGACGAAGAGGCGGAACTCGTCAATAAGGCCACTGGCGAGGAAACTCAAGGCCAAACCGCCGCCGCCCTCGCACAGTGCGCGTAGGCACCCGCAATCGCTGCGGAGCTTTTCGAGACCTTTTGCGAGGTCCAGACCGTCACCCGAGGAGGGCAGGCCCCAGACCCGGCAGCCGAGCGTGCGCAGGGCGTCGGCCTGCAGGCCGTCGGCCGCGTCCTGTGTGGTCCAGAAGATCGTTTCCGATGCGCGGCGCGCGAGGAGCTGGAAGTCCGCGTCGGCGGCGGGCAGGGTGGCGGTGACCACCACGGCCAGCGGCTGGCGCAGGGCGTCCGGCGCATTCTGCGGGCGTGCGTCGAGTCCGGGATTGTCGGCGCGGAAGGTGCCGCCGCCCACGATGACGGCGTCCACGCGGGAGCGCAACTCGTGCACGGACCGGCGCGAGGCTTCGCCGCTCACCCACTGGGAGTGCCCGGTGCGCGTGGCTATCTTGCCGTCGAGGGTGGCGGCCATCTTGAGGATGACATAGGGGCGCTCGGTGGCCTTCCACACGCGGAAGTCCGCGATGAGGTCGCGGCAGGCCGATTCGGCCACGCCCACGTGCACGGCGACGCCGTTCTCGCGCAGGAATTGCGCACCGCCCTTGGCCACGGGGTTGGGGTCCAGCGTTCCGACGTAGAGTTCGCGCACTCCGGCGGCGAGGACGGCGCGGGAGCAGGGCGGGGTCTTGCCGTGATGGTTGCACGGCTCCAGCGTGACGAACATGGCGCACTGGGCCGGGTCCACGCCACGGGCCTTCGCGTTGGCGAGGCATTCGATCTCGGCATGGGGACCGCCGAAGCGCTGGTGCCAGCCCTCGGCCACGATCTCGCCATCGCACACCAAAAGCGCGCCGACGCTTGGGTTCGGTGCGGTGTGGCGGCGGCCGCGCTTGGCCAGCTCCACGGCGTGGAGCATGAAGGCGGTGGCCCTATCGGGGCTGATAGTCGAGACGTTCAAGTCCCACCCCCGCTTCGGCGAACATGGTTTCGGAAAGCTCGTCGGGGTAGCCCTCGGCGAAGAAGATGGTTTTCACGCCGCAGTTGATGAGCATTTTGGCGCAGATGAGGCAGGGCTGGGTGGTGCAGTAGATGTCCGCCCCGGCGATGCTGACGCCGTGCACGGCGGCCTGGATGATGACGTTTTGTTCCGCGTGGAGACCGCGGCAGATTTCGTGGCGCTGGCCGGAGGGCACGCCCAGCTGTTCGCGCAGGCAGCCCACGTCTAGGCAGTGGGAAATGTTTGCGGGCGCACCGTTATAACCGGTGGCGAGGATGCGCTTGTCCCGCACGGCGATGGCGCCAACCTTTCGCCGCAGGCAGGTGGAGCGTTCAGACACCATGTAGGTGATTCCCATGAAGTATTCGGGCCAGGGCAGTCGTGTTTCCATAGGCGCATCCGTGTGCGACGGGCGTCCCGTCGCGTCTTCTCGTTGTCAAATCGGGCAAAGTGCCCGTCGTTTCGCCGCCGGTGGCGGCGCGCCCGTCCTGCGATCATGGCGGGACGCGACGAAAGTCCGGGCGGGACTGGCCCGCCCGGACGGCAGTGCTTTCTACCAGGCGAACAGGGGGAACTGGCGCGAGAACGTTTCGACGTCCTTGCGGATTTCCTCGAGGCGCGTGTCGTTGTCGATGTTCTTGAGGACATCGACGATCCAGCCGGCGACCTTCTCTATGTCGGCTTCGCGGAAGCCGCGAGTGGTCAGGGCCGGGGTGCCGAGGCGCACGCCGGAGGTCACGAAGGGCGAGCGGGTCTCGAAGGGCACGGTGTTCTTGTTGCAGGTGATGCCCGCCTTGTCGAGGGCGATCTCCGCGTCCTTGCCGGTGATGTCCTTGTTGGTGAGGTCCATGAGCACGAGGTGGTTGTCCGTGCCACCGGAGACCAGCTCGTAACCCGCGTCCACGAGGCTCTTGGCCAGCGTGGCGCAGTTCTTGAGCGTCTGCTCCTGATAGCGCTTGAACTCGGGCTTGAGGGCCTCGCCGAAGGCCACGGCCTTGGCGGCGATGACGTGCATGAGCGGGCCGCCCTGAATGCCGGGGAAGATCTGGGAATTGAGGGTCTTTCCGTACTCCTCGCTGGAGAGGATCATGCCGCCGCGGGGGCCGCGCAGGGTCTTGTGCGTGGTCGTGGTGGTGATGTGGGCCACTCCGATGGGCGAGGGGTGCAGGCCCGCAGCCACGGGACCGGCGATGTGCGCCATGTCGACCATGAGCTTCGCGCCCACCTCGTCGGCGATGGCGCGGAAGCGGGCGAAATCGATGATGCGCGGGTAGGCGCTGGCACCGGCGATGATGAGCTTGGGCGAGTGCTCGCGGGCGAGGGTTTCGACCTGCTCGTAGTCGATGGTGCCGGTCTCGCGCTTCACGCCGTAGGACACCACGTTATACAGCTTGCCGGAGAAGCTGACCGGGCTACCGTGGGTGAGGTGACCGCCGTGGGAGAGGTCCATGCCCATGATGGTGTCGCCGGGCTTCAGGAATCCGAAGTAGACGGCCATGTTGGCCTGCGATCCGGAGTGGGGCTGGACGTTGGCGTACTCCGCTCCGAACAGCTGCATGGCGCGGTCGCGGGCGAGGTTTTCGCACATGTCGACGTATTCGCAGCCGCCGTAGTAGCGCTTTCCGGGGTATCCTTCGGCGTACTTGTGGGTGAGCACGCTTCCCATGGCCTGCCGGACGGCAGGGGAGGTGAAGTTCTCGGAGGCGATGAGCTCGAGCTTGCTGGTCTGACGATCGATTTCGAGGTTGATCGCCTTCGCGATCTCCCTGTCCTGAAGCAGCAGTTCTTCCATTGGGACGACCTTCCGTTTGTGGGTGTGACGATGCGTGGGCGCCCCGGCGGCTTGCGCCGCCGGGATGCTCGCTAGTCTTCGTATCGCTTGAAGATGATGCTGGCGTTGGTCCCGCCGAAGCCGAAGGAGTTGGACATGGCGTAGGTGCACTGTCTTTCGACGGAGCCGTTCGCGGTGTAGTCCAGATCGCACTCCTCGCCGGGGATGTCGAGATTGGTGGTGCCGGGGATGATGCCCCGGTTGAGCGCCAGCACCGAGAACACGGCCTCCACGCCGCCGGCAGCGCCAAGCAGGTGGCCGATCATGGACTTGTTGCCCGTGATGGCGATGTCCTTGGCGTGGTCGCCGAAGACGGTCTTGATGGCGCGGGTCTCGCACAGATCGTTCAGATAGGTCGAGGTACCGTGGGCGTTGATGTGGTCGAGCTCCTCGGGGGTGAGACCGGCGTCGGACAGGGACGCGCGCATGGCGATGGCCATGCCTTCGCCGTCCTCGGCGGGCGCGGTCATGTGGAACGCGTCGCCGGATGCGCCGAAGCCGATGATCTCGGCGTAGATCTTCGCGCCGCGAGCCTTGGCGTGCTCGTATTCCTCAAGCAGCAGCATGCCGCAGCCTTCGCCCATGACGAATCCGTCGCGGTCCTTCTCGAAGGGACGGGAGGCGCGTTCCGGCTCGTCGTTGCGAGTGGTCATGGCCTTGAGGGAGCAGAATCCGCCGAAGCCGAGAGGCGTGATGGTGGATTCCACACCGCCGCAGATCATGGCGTCCGCCCTGCCGAGGAGAATCTCGGAGAAGGCGTAGCCGATGGCATGCGTGCCGGAGGCACAGGCCGAGGTGGACGCGAGGTTCGGGCCCTTGGCGCCGACCTCGATGGACACCATGCCCGGAGCCATGTTGGAGATGACGATGGGGATGAAGAAGGGGGACACCTTGCGGGGGCCGCCCGTCATCAGCTTCTCGTGGGTCTTCTCGATGGTGTCGAGACCGCCGAGGCCGCAGCCGAGGTTGACGCCCACGCGGTGGGCCTCTTCGGCCGGGATGGTCCAGCCCGCGTCATCGAGAAGCATTTTGGAGCACGCCACGGCGAACTGGGTGAAGCGCTCCATGCGCTTGGCCTGCTTGGCCGGGATGAAATCGGTAGGCTCGAATCCCTTCACTTCGCCCGCGATGCGGGTGGCGAACTCCGTGGCGTCGAACTGGGTCACGGGTCCGATGCCGGAAACGCCGTCGACGAGGTTCTTCCAGCTCGTCTCGACATCGTTTCCGATGGGGGTGAGGGCCGAAAGGCCCGTAACAACTACCCTTTTTCTGGTCATTGTTCCTCGCCTCTTGAGGGTCGGGGACGCGCTAGTGAGCGCTCTATTTGAAATGCCGAAGCGCCTTGAGGCCGTAGGACCGCAAGACGCTTCGGGGTCGAATATCGAAAAGCGGGGAAATCCCTACTTGTTCTTGGCGATGTAGTCGATGGCGTCCTGCACCTTGACGAGCTTCTGGGCCTCGTCGTCATCGATCTCGATGCCGAACTCCTCTTCCATGGCCATGATCAGCTCGGTGAGGTCCAGGGAATCCGCGCCGAGATCCTCGACGAAGGAAGCGTCGTTTTTGACTTCGTCTTCGGCGACGCCCAGCTGGTCGACAATGATCGCTTTGACTTTTGCTTCAACGGACATAATGCCCTCCGATGTGTTTTTTTTGCCCATGTGGGGCAATGTTTTCAGTTTGTAACGTATCAGTCAATCACATGTACATGCCGCCGGTGACGGACAGCACCTGGCCGGTGATGTAGGAGGCATCGTCCGAAACCAGGAAGGCCACGGCCCCCGCGATGTCCTCGGGCGTGCCGGGACGCTGCAGGGGAATCTGCGCCTTGAACGAGTCGAGGACCTGTTCGGGCAGATCGGCGGTCATGTCGGTGGTGATGAAACCCGGAGCGACGGCGTTGACCGTGATCCCGCGGGAGGCCAGCTCCAGCGCGGCGGTCTTGGTCAGGCCGATGAGACCGGACTTGGAAGCGACGTAGTTGGCCTGACCGGCATTGCCGGACTGCCCGACCACGGACGCCATATTCACGATCCGGCCCGCACGCTGGCGGACCATGATCTTCGCGGCCTCGCGCAGACAGGCGAACGCACCGGTGAGGTTCACGTCGATGACGCGGTCCCAGTCGTCATCCTTCATGCGGATGAGCAGACCGTCGCGCGTGAGTCCGGCGTTGTTCACCAGTGCGGAGAGGTGCACCTGGCCCTTGATGTGTTCGGCGAAGAAGGCCGCAACGGCCTCCCTGTCGGAGCTGTCGAGCTGGAACGCGCGGGCGGTGCCGCCTGCGTTCGCGATTTCCTCGACCACCGCCTCGGCCTCGGCCGGGCGGCTGACATAGGTCAGATATATCTGGAAGCCCTCGCGGGCAAGGCGCAGGGCGCAGGCCTTGCCGATGCCGCGAGACCCTCCGGTCACCAGCGCTGTTTTGACGAGATCGCTCATTTTCAATCTTCCTCTTGTTCCCTGATAGGAACGGAACCAGAGTTTTTAGCTCAATTCCGGGCAGACTTCAACCTTGGCGTTGCACACGGAAATCCTGCAAAACCGGATGGTTGCAAATGACCGTTGCGCACGCATGTATGAACCTGAGAAAAAAGCGCTTCCTAGAAGCGCAGGAGGAAGGCTCCCCAGGTGAAGCCGCCACCGAAGGTGGTGACGAGCACGGTCTGTCCGGGACGGATGTCCCCGTTCTGCACGCCTTCGGCCAGCGCGATGCCCACGCTCGCGGCGGAGGTGTTGCCGTAGCGGTCCACGTTGACGAAGACGCGCTCGGTGGGAATCTCCAGTTTCTTGCCCACGGCCTCGATGATGCGGCTGTTGGCCTGATGGGGCACCAGCCAGTCCACGTCGGCGATGGTCATGGAGTTCTTTTCGAGCAGGCGTTCGCAGGCGCTGACCATGCTGCGCACGGCCACCTTGAACACCTCGCGTCCCTGCATCTGGATGAAGTGGGATTCGCCCACGGTGTCGCCCAGCTTGTAGGGGACGGCGGAGCCGCCGCCGGAGATGGTGAGCAGGTCGCCATACTGGCCGTCGGATTCGAGGAGCGCGTCCACGAGCTCCACGCCGTTCTCGCCCTTCTCGGAGGTGAGCACGGCAGCGCCGGAGCCGTCGCCGAACAGGACGCAGGTGGTGCGGTCCCCCCAGTTGACGCGCGAGGTCATGACCTCCACGGCGCACACGAGAACCTTGGCCGACGGCTCAAGCGCGAGCATGGCGCGGCCGGCCTGCAGGCTATACAGGAAGCCGGAGCATGCGGCGCTGATGTCGAAGGCCATGCAGCCGCTCGCGCCGATCTTGTGCTCCAGCCGGGTGGCCGTGTTGGGGCAGTAGGAGTCGGGCGTGCAGGTGCCGCAGATGATGTGCGTCAACTCTTCGGGCGCGACGCCCGCCGAGGCCAATGCCTTGCGCGAGGCCACGGCGCCGAGGTCGGAGGCGCATTCGCCTTCGGCGGCGACGTGACGCGCCCGGATGCCGGTGCGGGACGTTATCCATTCGTCGGAGGTCTCGACGATCCGTTCCATGTCCGCGTTGGTGAGAACCTTTTCGGGCACGTGGAAGCCGAGTCCGTGGATATATGCTTTCGTGGTCATTGCTCCATCAACTGTTGAATGTGCCGCTGGGTCGCCGCGCCGATGCGCGGCACGCAGGCAGTCTGCGAGGCAGGAAAGGGCGAGTGCTGTCCGTAGGCTCTAGGCGCAGGCCGAGAGGTCCTGATTGGACTGCAACTCCTCCTTGATGTGCTCGTTGGCAGCGCTGCGTACGAATTGACCGGCCATCTTCACGGCGTTGGTGATGGCCTTCTCGTTGGATGCCCCATGGCAGACGATGACAATGCCGTTTAGGCCGAGGATGGGAGCGCCGCCGTATTCGGCGTAGTCCACGAACTTGGCGAAGCGCTTGAGGCGCCCCTTGGCGAGGAAGGTGCCGATCTTGCCGAGCCAGCTGCCGAGCAGCTCGCGCTTGAGGACCTTTCCGAGGCTCATGGCTAGGCCTTCGGAGAGCTTGAGAGCCACGTTGCCCACGAAGCCGTCGCAGACGATGACGTCCACGTCGCCCGTGAACACGTCGCGACCTTCCACATTGCCCTTGAAGTTCATGGATGAGGCCTTGAGCAGGTCGAAGGCTTCCTTGACCTGCACGTTGCCTTTGCCCTCTTCCTCGCCGATGGACATGAGTCCCACGCGGGGGCGCTCGTAACCGAGCACGTCACGGGCGAAGACTTCACCCATGATTCCGAACTGGAACAGATGTTGAGGCTTGGAATCCACGTTGGCACCCACGTCCAGAAGGACCATGGGCTTCTTTACCGTGGGGAGGACGCTGGCGAAGGCAGCACGTTTTACGCCGCGGACGCGGCCGATGATGAACATGCCGCAGGCCGTCGTGGCACCAGAGTGCCCGGCGCTGACGACACCGTCCGCAAGACCGTCCTTCACCAGACGGCATGCCACCTGGATAGAGGTGTCGGTCTTGCGACGCAGGATTTCGGAGGGCTTTTCGTGCATCTCAGCGACGTCCCCGGCGTGGACAACGGAAATGTCCAGTCCGGCGGTGTCGAGGCGGAACAGCTCGGTGCTGATGGCCGACTCGTCTCCCACGAGGGTCACGGACAGGCCGTGCTCCCGTGCCGCCCGGACAGCGCCGGGGACGACGATGCTGGGGCCGTTGTCGCCGCCCATGGCGTCAACGGCAATACGCGGCTTCGTATTAGGCTTCATCCTTGAAAAGCATCTGCTTGCCTTTGTAGTTGCCGCACTTGCTGCAGGCGCGATGAGGCAGGGTGGGCTCGCCGCACTCGCAGAAGATGACGTTGGGAACGGAAACGTGGTCATGCGCACGACGCATGTTGCGCTTGGACTTGGACGTTTTTTTCTTGGGGACTGCCATGTTCGTCTACCTCTTTTTTTCGTATGTATGCTCGCCGCCCGCGAGGGACGGTGACATCCGTTTAGTGTTTCTTGCGATCCGGAATGGTCAGGCCGCGAAGGGCAGCCATGCGGGGGTCGCCGTCATCGGCGGAGCAGCCGCAGGGGCCTTCGTTGAGGTCCGCGCCGCATTTGGAGCACAGGCCCTTGCAGTCGGGCGTGCACAGCGGTTTGGCCGGAAGGGCAAGAAGGAATTGTTCCCAGAGGATGGCGCCGGCGTCAAGTACAACGATGTCGCCTTCCTCTCGGAGTCTGGGCTCGTCCGTCTCGTCGGTATCGCCGATTTCCTCAAAGATATCGAACTCCTGCTCGATATCCACGGGGGCGTCGTTCATGCAGCGGTCGCAGGGCAGAATGATTCTGCCGGTGAGGGTGCCGCGAACGAGACAGGCTTTCGGACCCTGCGGAAACACGGACAGACGCCCCTCAAGGGGCTGGACGATCGTCGCCTGAAGGCCGCAGGCCTGCGCAGGTTCGGACCAGAGCTCCTGATCCGTGAAAGTAAATTCCCGGCCCTCGGCCGGGATGTCGATCATGCTGATAATGTATTCTGCCATGCTTTCCTCACAAGAGGCACTCTCTATATGTGATTATTTCCCATTGTCAAGGCTAAAGCGCTTGCGTTTTGCTCCGGGAAGGGATAAAGGGGCAAATTCCGTGTGGGTGATTCCCTCTCGCACGGACGGTGGAAATTGAGTACGATCACTTGAGCGGAACGTGCCCCGGTACGTCAACCGTCGAGAAATAGTGGATTTGAGGAGGTCTCCCATGAGTCAGGTTTGTGCAGTCTGCGGCAAAGGGCCCCAGGTGGGCAACAATGTGAGCCACGCCCACAACAAGAGCAAGCGCAGGTTTAATCCTAACCTGCAGCGTGTTCGCGTGCAGCTCGAAAGCGGTCAGGTCAAGCACCTCGACGTGTGCACCCGTTGCATCCGTTCCGGCGCCGTGACCAAGCCCGTCAAGTAGCTCGGCTGACCGACGCTTCGCAATCAGGTTTTACGCGAAAAAGCCCCGGGTGGAAACCCGGGGCCTTTTTCATTTGCCGATTTCTTGATGCCAGCGACGGGCCATGCCCGAGTGAAAGCACAGAAAAGCCCCCGGCGGAACATTCCGTCGGGGGCTTTTGTATTTCTTTTTGGATAAAGAACGGCGCTACAGGGCGAGGGCGCGGTCCATGCGGGCCAGCGTCTTTTCCCTGCCAAGCACGAACAGCGTCTCGTGCAGGCCCGGGCTGAAGGTGCGGCCGGTCACGGCCACGCGCACGGGCTGGGCGAGCTTGCCGAACTTGATGCCCTTTTCCTCGACATAGGCCTTGAGCGCCACGTCGAGGGCCTCCTCGGTGAACTCGGGCAGGGCGGCCAGCATGGCGCGTACCTCGGCCAGCATGGCGCGGGCGTCCTCGGTGAGGTGCTTGGCCACGGCCTGCTCGTCGTATTCGAGGGTGGCGTCGTCCGTGAGGAAGAACGCGCACTGCTCGGCCATTTCGACCATGGTCACCGCGCGGGGCTGGTAGAGGGGCACGATCTGCGCGAGCTTCTCGTGCGGGGCCTCGATGCCGAGGTCGCGCAGGTAGCGGGCCAGCAGCGTGGCGAGGCGCTCCACGTCGCCTTCCTTGATGTAGTGGGCATTGACGTGTTCGAGCTTCTTGAGGTCGAACATGGCGGGCGAGGAATTGAGTCCGCGGGTGTCGAAGACCTCGATGAGTTCCTGAAGCGTGAAGATTTCCTGATCGCCGTGGCCCCAGCCGAGGCGCACGAGATAGTTGAGCATGGCCTCGGGCAGAAAGCCCATCTTCTCGTATTCCATGACGCTCATCGCGCCGTGGCGTTTGGAGAGCTTCTTGCGGTCCGGGCCGAAGATCATGGGCATGTGGCCGAACTCGGGCACCTCGTAGCCAAGGGCCTTGTACAGGGCGATCTGCTTGGGCGTGTTGGACAGGTGGTCCTCGCCGCGCAGGATGTGGGTCATGCCCATTTCGGCGTCGTCAACGACCACGGCGAGGTTGTACATGGGCGAGCCGTCGGCACGGCGGATGATGAAGTCGTCCACCATCTCCTCGAATTCCATGGAGATGTCGCCCTTGACCATGTCCTTCCACGCGCAGACGCCCGTGGGGGCCTTGAAGCGCACCACGCGGCCTTCGCCGGGGCCGAGCTGCCTATCGCGGCAGTGGCCGTCGTACTTGGGCTTGCGGCCTTCCTGACGGGCCTTTTCGCGCATGGCCTCGACCTCGTCGGGGGTACACTCGCAGTAGTAGGCGTGGCCGGTGGCGAGGAGCTTCTCGATGGCGAGGTTGTAGCGCTCGGTGCGCTCGCTCTGGAGGTAGGGGCCTTCGTCCCAGTCCAGCCCGAGCCAGGTCATGCCGTCGAGGATGGCCTGCGTCATCTCCGGGGTGGAGCGGGCGGTGTCGGTATCCTCAATGCGCAGCACGAAGTGGCCGTTGTTGGAACGGGCCAGCAGCCAGTTGAACAGGGCCGTGCGGGCACCGCCGATATGCAGGAAGCCCGTGGGGCTCGGGGGAAAGCGTGTAACCATTGCGCTCATGGGTTCTTGTCTCCTGAAAATGCGAAGTATGATGTGCGGCGCGTGGTAGTGCGCCGGGAAATTTGATGATATACGTCAAATGCCCCGCAGCCGAACCCGTGGTGCGGCGCGGGGCCTGTGACGGCGCGATGGGGGCGGCGCTAGACGGCCTCCACTCCCTTGATTTCCGGGACTTCCTTGAGGATGAAGCGCTCGATGCCGTGCTTGAGAGTCATCTGGGACATGGGGCAGCCCTTGCAGGCACCCTGCAGGCGGACCTTGACAATGCCGTCTTCGGTCACCTCGACGAGTTCGACGTCACCGCCGTCGGCCTGGAGCGCGGGCCGGACCTTGGCCAGCGCCGCTTCGATTCTTTCCCGCATGGCGTTCCTCCTTGCGCGGTTGTTTGCTCCCGGGCTGTAGCGCCTCGGACCGGGGCTTGTCAATTTTGGCGCGAGCGCGCATCCGCGCGCGAGGGGACGTAGCGAGGGCTAGTCGGGGCAGCCTTGACAATATCGTCCCGGAAAAACTAGTTCCGGCATCATGCCCGCGTCGTGCGGGCGCGGGCCGCATGGGCGGTTCGCCACTTTCGCCTAACGGAGTTCACGTCTCATGCGCATTGCCATCATCGTTGGGGCGCGTCCCCAGTTCGTGAAGGCCGCCGTCATCGAACGCGCCCTGCGCGCTGCCGGGATGGAGACCTTCATCCTGCACACGGGCCAGCACTACGACGACCGCATGTCCGAAGTCTTCTTCCGCGAGCTTGGCCTGTCCGCTCCGGCGCGCAATCTCGGCGTTGGCTCCGGCAGCCATGGCGCGCAGACCGGGCGCATGCTCGAAGCGCTGGAGGCCGCTCTCGTCGAGGACCGGCCCGACGCCGTCGTCGTCCCCGGCGACACCAATTCCACGCTTGCTGGCGCGTTGGCCGCCGTGAAACTCGGCATTCCCGTCGTTCACGTCGAGGCGGGCATGCGCTCGTTCAACCGCGCCATGCCCGAGGAACACAACCGTGTCCTCGCCGATCACGCGGCCGATATTCTGTGCGTCTCCACCGCCGCTGCCGTGGAGAACCTGCGACGCGAGGGGCTGGCCAACGTGGCCTTTGGCGGGCGACGCGTGGAGGCCGAGGACGTGGACGGCACACCCCTGTCCTGCGTGGGTGCGCCGCTGGTGGTCAACGTGGGCGACGTGATGTACGACGCCGCCCTGCACTACGGCGAGCGGGCGCAGGCCGAATCCAACTGCCTCGAACGGTTGGGGGTGCGCCCGGGCGAGTATGTGCTGGCCACGGTCCACCGCGCCGAGAATACCACGAAGGGAAAACGCCTGTCCTTCATCTTCCGTGGGCTTGCGACCATTGCGCGGGAGATTCCCATCGTCCTGCCCTTGCATCCGCGCACGGGCGACGCGATCAATTCCGCCATCTGCGGGCGCTGGCCCATTCCGCTGTCCGGCATGACCCTCATCGAGCCGCAGAGCTATCTGGACATGCTGCAACTGGTGCGCAATGCTCGCGCCGTGTGCACGGACTCCGGCGGCTTGCAGAAGGAAGCCTATTTCTTCGGCCGCCCCTGCGTGACGCTTCGCGACGAAACCGAATGGGTGGAGCTGGTGGACGGCGGCTTCAACGTGGTTTCCGGAGCGGACCCGGACGCCATTCCCGAGGCCTACCACCGCGTGCGCGACCTGAGCTTCACGCCGCAGCCGGATTTCTATGGCAGCGGCAGGGCTGGCGAAGCCATGGCTGCTGTGATACGCAACGTACTGGAAAAGCGGGCCTGATCCCGCATGCCGTAACGGCTCGACAGGCGGGATTCTCCCGCCGGAGGAATCATGAACCACTCTTCGGGATCCGGTCTCGGATGGCCGACCCGGCACGGGAAACGCTACTATTCGCTGTTTCTCTTCGCCCTCATTCTTTTTGCCCTGTACATGGCCTACAGGGTCTTTAGCCCGTTCCTGCACGCCATCATCTTTTCCGGGGTGCTGGCGGCCATTTTCACACCGCTGTTCACGCGCATTTCCGCGCGCATCGGCGGACACGACAACATCGCCGCGGGCATTGTGGTCCTTCTGGTCACGGTGTGCATCTTCATCCCGGCGTTTCTCTTTCTCACCGGTCTTGCCACGCAGGCTGCGCAGTCCGTTGCCCAGATTACGAATTGGATACGGCATACGAACTTCGAGAGCCTGCTCGCCCAGAGTCGCATGGACGCCGTGCTGGCGTGGGTGGATGCCCAGCTGCCTTTCATCCATCTTGAGGACATCGACATTCAGAGCGGTCTTCTGCGCTTTTCCCGTCAGGTGGGCGAAGTGTCGATCCAGCTCGGGACGAGCCTTCTGACCAACGCCTTTTCGGTGCTGCTGCATTCGCTCATCATGCTGTTCATCCTGTTCTTCCTCCTGCGGGACGGACGACGGGTGATCGCCACCGTGAAGTACCTCTCCCCCCTGCGCGAGGCGCAGGAGGACTCCATCATCCACAGCTTGCGGCGCGTGTCGCGCTCGGTGCTGGTGGGCGGTCTGCTGGTTGCCGTGCTTCAGGGCACGGTGGGCGGCATCGGCCTTGCCGTGGTGGAGATTCCGGCCCTGTTCTGGGGCACCATGATGGGCTTTTCGTCCCTCATTCCGGTGCTCGGAACCGGGCTGGTCTGGGTGCCCGCCTCGGTGTACCTGCTCATCATCGGACACTGGAAGGCCGCGCTGTTCCTCGTCCTGTGGTGCGGCATTCTGGTTACGAGCATCGACACCTTCCTGCGGCCCTACTTCATGAAGGGCGCGTCGGGCATGCCGCTTCTGTACATCTTCCTGTCGGTCATTGGCGGGTTGCAGGCCTTCGGGCCTGCCGGACTTCTGTATGGGCCGCTCAGTCTGGCCTTCGCCATGGTCATGCTGCGCATCTACGGCGAGGAATACCGCGACCTGCTGGAGGAACACGACGAACCCCACGCAGAGGTGGACGGCAACTGAATCTCGGACGCCGCGCGGAGCATCGCTCCCCGCGGCGTCTTTGTTTATCGACAAGCGGAGGGTGCGGGCGTGCGGGTGCTTCACCTGATAACGGGACTCGAAACCGGCGGCGCGGAGACGGCGCTGTCGCGGCTTGTGCCCGGTCTGGCCGCAGAGGGCTTCGAGCAGCGGGTGGTCTGCATGCTGCGGCCCGGACCGCTGGCCGCGCCCATCGAATCCGCCGGGGTGGCTGTCGAATCCCTCGGCATGGAGCGCGGGTTGCCCACGCCGCGCGCCCTGTGGCGGCTGGTGCGCATCCTGCGTTCCTTTAGTCCGCACATCGTCCAGACATGGCTGTACCATGCCGATTTCCTCGGGCTTCTGGGCGTGTCCCTTGCCCGCGTCGGCACTCTCGTCTGGAACATCCGCTGCGCGGACATGGACCTCTCCCGCTACCGTCGGACCACGGCGTGGACCGTGGCCGCCTGCGCAAGGCTCTCGCGCCTGCCCGCCGCCGTTATCGCCAATTCCGAGGCCGCGCGGGAGCATCATGTGCGGCTGGGTTACCGCCCACGGCGATTCGAGATCATTCCCAACGGCTTCGACCTCGACGCCATGCGCCCCGTCCCCGGCGCACGCGAGGCCCTGCGCCAACAGATCGGCGCTCCGGAGGATGCGCGGCTTGTCGGCATGGCCGCCCGTTTCGATCCCATGAAGGGGCACGAGGTGTTTCTGGCCGCCGTCGGTGAGCTTGTCCGCCAGCGTGGCGACGTGCGTTTCGTCCTGTGTGGTGATGGTGTGGATGAGGAAAATGCCGCTCTCGCCGGACTGATCGGGCGCGTGGGCCTTCAGGGGCGGGTGGCGCTTTTGGGGCGGGTGGCCGACATGGCCGCGTTCCACTCCGGTCTCGACGTGGCGGTGCTGTCGTCACACAGCGAGAGCCTGCCCAACGCCGTGGGCGAGGCCATGGCCTGCGGCGTGCCCTGCGTGGTGAGCGACGTGGGCGATGCCCGCGCGTTGGTGGGGGAGACCGGAATCGTGGTGCCGCGCGGCGACGCTTCGTCCCTTGTCCGCGCCATGGCGGACATGCTGTCCCTGCCGGAATCCGAGCGCTCAGAGCGTGGCCTTCGCGCCCGCGAGCGCATCGCCGAGCGCTATTCCCTTCGCGTGGCGACGGCCCGTCAGGCCTCGCTGTACCGGGAACTCGTCGGATAAGCCGCGTCCTGCCCGCCGCCTTCCGGCTTGGCCCTGTCGTCTCATTTCTTCCACGCGTTGCGCTCCGGGCGGAGCAGTTCGCGCCCCTCGCCGGGGTAGTCGGCACGCTGGTCCTGTGACGTGGGTGTTGGCGCAGGCCAGTGTCCGGGCTGCGGATTCGGACCTTCGAGGGTCACGCCGGACGGGGCGCTGTCGGCCATGGCCGGTGTGCGGCGCGGGTCGGTTCCGGGCACGGACGCGGAGAATTCGATGGGGATGCCGTTCGGGTCGAAGGCGTAGACGGATTTGATGAAGCCGTGGTCCACCACCTCCGATGGCTCAAAGCCCGCCGCCGCCAGCCGGTCCTTCACCTCCCACAGGTCGTCCTCCCCCGCAACGCCGAAGGAGACGTGGTCGAAGGCGAAGGGGCCGGACACCGGGACGCCGTGGTCCTTCTGCGGCAAAGGCCGTGTGCCCGGCCACTCGAAGAATGCGATCATGTCCGTGGGCGAGATGGACAGAAAATAGTGCCGGTAGCCCGGCCGTCCCAGCCCGGCCACCAGTGGCATGCCGAGCAGATCCCGCCAGAAGCGGATGGTGGCGTCCATGTCGCCCGTGGCCATGGCCAGGTGATTAATTCCCGTGAAGGTGGGCATGATGCGCTCCTTTGCTTCCGGTCCGTCGAGGCTGCAGGGTGCCGCCCTTCAGGATAGCGGAGCCGTCGCCCTGCGGCAACGGGCGGGGCGGGGCACAAGGTTGGGTCTTGCCCCCGATGGCCTCGGGCGTTATGCAGGGCCTTTGATCGAAGGCGGCCCCGGGCCGCCGCACTCCCCGACACAAGGAGACTACCGTGGGATTCCTTTCCGCAAGTTCGACGTTCACGCGCTACCGCCTCATCGAGGAGGTGCCGGATTCCCTGTGGCCGCAGATTCCGGATCGCCTCAAGCGCAACGCGTTTCAGGACATAGACGACACCGCCGATGAGCGGTCCTTTGGCTGGGTCAGCTTCGAGAACATGCTCGACAACGAGTGGCTTACCGCGCCGCCGGACAAGGGCCAGTATCTCGCCTTTGCCCTGCGTCTCGACACCCGGCGCGTCAGTGCCGCCGTGGTCAAGAAGCATGTGCAGATCGCACAGGATATTGAGTTGGAGCGTGTGCGCGAGCAGGGTAAGAAGTTCGTCTCGCGCGAGCGCAGGAACGAGATCAAGGAGCAGGTGATGCTGCGCCTGCGCGCCCGTACCCTGCCCGTTCCCGCATACTTCGACGTCGTGTGGAACATCCGCGACAACGTGATCTACCTCGCGTCGTCCCAGTCCAAGCTCCGCAGCCTGTTCGAAGACCTCTTCACCCTCAGCTTCGATCTGCATCTGGAGCCGCTCACCCCCTATTACAAGGCCGTGGAGCTGCTCGGCGAGGAGCGCGCCGCCGCCCTCGACGACATCGAAGGCGAACGCTTCGTCTAGTCAGGAGAAACGACATGGAAGACGCATATCTCGGACAGGCCAAGGACATCATCCTCGGTCAGGATTTTCTGACGTGGCTGTGGTATAAGAGCGAGGCCAAGGCCGGACTGTTTACCATGCCCGATGGCGAGGCCTTTTCGCTGTTCATGGAACAGCGCATTTCCGTGCAGGGCGGCGAGGGTGACTCCAAGGAGACGACCTCCGTCAGCGGTCTCATGAGCGAACTGCGCGAGGCCAAGCTCGGGCTGGCCATGGGCAAGAAGGTCACCAAGGGCCAGATCCGCATCGAAGTGGACTCCGACGCGTGGCAGATGAGCCTTCGGGCCGAAGACTTCTCCTTCAACGGCTTCAAGACCCCCAAGGTCGATACCAAGCGCGACGAGGGCGACGACCCCGACGCCATCTTCCTTGAGAAGATGTACCTCATCGAGCGAGGACTCTCCTTCATCGACCACCTGTTCTTCGAGTTCCTCAAGCTGCGCCTCTCCGAAGGCTGGGCCGAGGAATGCGAGAACGTGCGGGTGTGGCTGTCCAAGTAGCCCGGCACAACCGCCACCGAAATTCCGATTCGCAGCGCGGCGGACCTTGGAACAGGGCCGCCGCGCATCATTCCCCCTTCCGTTTCCGCCCGAGGAGGCGCGTGCATGCTGATCTATCCCCACATCGACCCCGTCGCCCTGCATTTCGGCCCGCTGTCCGTGCGCTGGTACGGACTCATGTATCTCGTGGGCTTCGCCGCCGCGTGGAGCCTCGGCCGCATGCGCGCCGCGCGCCCCGGCTCCGGCTGGACCCGCGAGCAGGTCGATGATCTCATCGCGTGGGGCATGCTCGGCGTTATCCTCGGTGCGCGCCTCGGCTACGTTCTCTTCTACGATCTGCCCGTCTACCTCGACAATCCGGCAGAGGTTTTCATGATTTGGAAGGGCGGGATGTCCTTCCACGGCGGGCTGCTCGGCGTGCTGGCCTGTTTCTGGCTCTTCGCCCGCAAAACCGGCAAGACCTTCTTCGAGGTCTCCGACTTCATCGCGCCCTTCGTGCCCATCGGCCTGTGTGCCGGGCGCATCGGCAACTTCATCAACGGTGAACTCTGGGGACGTGTGTCCGACGTTCCGTGGGCCATGATCTTCCCCGGATTCGAAGCTGGTCCCTATCCCCGCCATCCCTCGCAGCTCTACGAAGCCACCCTCGAAGGCCTCGTCCTTTTCGCCATCATGTTCTGGTTCTCCGCCTCCCCGCGCCCGCGACGCGCCGTGTCCGGCCTGTTCGCACTCGGCTACGCCAGCGCGCGCATCACAGTGGAATTCTTCCGCGAACCCGACGCCCAGCTCGGCTTCCTCTTCGGAAACTGGCTCACCATGGGTATGATCCTTTCCCTGCCCCTCGGCCTCCTCGGCGCGTGGCTCCTGTGGAGCGCCTACCGCCGTCCCGCCGCCGCGTAGCGTCGCGCCGCTGCGCGTTGTGTGTGGGACGACCACCGGTGGCTGGTACGGGGGAAGAGATGCCTCCGGCGGCCGGGGCTTTGCCCCGGACCCCAGTCAAGGGGGTGACCCCCTTGACAATCCTCACTAGGGCTTCGTTTTGGTATTAAGTAGCAAAAGTACAAGGCTTGCTACTTGATTTTATTGACCAAATTACAGCTTGCTGGCGGATTTCTTTGGGATGCCATCTATTATCACAAGTTCTGTTGGGCGTTTGCCCATGAAATTGAAATCATTCTTTGCCTTCGCCAATTTTTTTTCTTTTGTTGCCATCTTTCCGACGTCAATAACTACGTAAAAAGCAGCTTTGGCATCTTCAGCAGTCCTGTATGCTTCTAGCTGATTTGTTAAACCTGTTACAACTTTTGAGTTTGTCGAAAGCTTTATTTCGACTACAACCCTATTCCCATGACCTTTCGAAAATTTAAAGTCCACAGGTCCGCCACCGCTGTCTGTTTCAGGGCTTATGTCGAGGTCATGAATCCTGCATATTTCATCAGCAACCATGAAAAATAACTTTTGCGAAGTTTTTTCTTTCCTAGGATTGCCCTTACTATCCCACAATTCAGTAGAAATTCTTCTGTCTTCAATCCAAAATTGAAAACGTTCAATAATTTTACTTACAACATTAAAAGCATCTTCTTCTGTTTTTACTTTTTTGAAATCACCAGTCTTTATTTCGTCTGTAATTTTATCGATAGACCTCCGCCAAACAATGAATCCTTCAGGGTCATCCTTATAATCATACGGAGATTTTTCTATTGCATTAAACATATCCATTGCTGCTGAAAATGCTTCTGCATTTGTTTTGATTCTTTTCTGCGCAATTTCAAATGCAAGCCGCTTGTCTTTTTTTGTTTTAGCATAGAAAATATCGCCAATATATTTGTTTACTCTGTTCCTAATTTCATCAACTTCTGCGGCAGCATCCATCGCACTTTCCCAATCTGTCGCGATTGGTATTTTTCTTAGTATATCCAGCGGAACCAACAGAATCCTGGAATTGTCTTTCGTGAATGGATTTGTAGGAAGGGTGTATCTGTTGCCACAACTGCTTTCGTGGACATCTGTGGGCAGTTGTAATTTTCCACACATATCTTCGGTGAATCGGCAAAGAACCTCTTCGATAACGTTGGCCGTCATGTCGCTAATTCTGTCAGGGCCATATCCGGCATCCAAAACAGCCATTAAACTAAACAAGTAGGGATCTTCGTAGCCTGCCTTCGCAATTTCGTATGTGGCTTCGAAAAGCTGCTTCGTCAGCTTTTTGCCTGCCCCTCGCCCTTCTACCGTAGCCCCGCCGACACCGAGGCATATTCCCTTAACTTCTGGAAATTGGAGGTTCTTAACGGCAGACTTGAAATAAACATCCCCAGGGCGCTGGATCTTGCGCATCAAAGCAAGAACGCCTTTGAAATGCTTCTCAAAGGCTTCGCGGGCGTTGTTTTGAATTAATTCATGGCTGCTGTATTTTAGCAGCAGCGGATCAATAAAAAGTGGGGTGTCTGCGGTAAGTAAAGGGTCAAAAATGCCTAATTCGTCGAATCGACGATGGTTAACCCCTGTAAGCCTGGATAAACTGACATAAGAATTAATAATGGCCATTATTGACCTCCCCTCATTTCATGGCTTGGCTAGTACATTGCGATTGAAAAATAAATATTTGCTGATTTATTCAACAGAATTATCTGTAATCGTTTGCAATGAAAAACTTGTCTGACAATAATTGTTTAATATTATTGACTTTTTGTGCATTAAACATTCCTGTCTCCTCGATAACCGGCCTAAATTTCACATTTTCTGCCATAATCATTTAGTTCTGCGATACTTGCTGGCCTTATTTCACAGGAAGCTATTATGGCAGGATCATTGTCCAACCGTGGGATCAAGCTTTGAATTCTAAGGATATAGCATTCAATACGCCTATCAATATCATGTTTTGATAATGGTCTTTCTGGATACTCTTTTAACGCCTGCAGAACAAGCTGTATCAGTTCACCACCTTTGAAGATTCGCTTGTTTCTTTGTCGAATCACGACTTTTGGCGATGGCTTGCCGTTTAGGCCGAGTTCTATCGTGCGTTCCAAGGCGTAAAGGTCCTGTTTAATGAACGTAAGTTCTTCGCGGATACTTGCAGCTTTCCGTTCTAAGTTTGCCTTCAATTTTACTAAGTCCTCGATTGTTAGGTCTTTTAGCACTCTCCGATAATACAGAATAATGGCTTAGAAACTAAGTATGCCTTTGTGCGTTTGCTACTTAATACCGCTTCGTTCTGCAAAGCCGAACGACCAGCCAAGGGCAGACGGCCTATCGCATGTCGGGGTTCCAAGGGGCCAGCGGCCCCTTGGCCGGCGGAGCCTACGTCTCGCATCGGTCAGTGAACGATACGGTTGGGCTACGCGCCGGCGGAGCCTACGGCTTGCATGTCTCAGTGAACGATACGGTCGAGCGTCGCGCCGCTACGCGTGGCGTGGCGGCGCGTGTGAGGGCTATTCGGCGAGCAATTTGAGTTTGGCGATGGTGTCGAGTTCCTCGTTGAGAGCGAGGGCGGCGACGAGGGTTGGTCCCCAGCAGACGAGGCCGTGGTTCTTCATGAACACGGCCTTGTGCGTTTGTGCGGCCTTGCCGACGGCCTCGCCGAGGGCGGGTGTTCCGGGCTCGATGGCGGGCACGCGGGTGAGGAGTTTCTGGTAGGCGGCGGCCTCGTAGAGGGGGAGGTCGATGATGGAGTCGCCCTTGCGCACGGCGTAGGCGAGCAGGTGTGCGGGGTGGGTGTGGACGATGGCGTGCGCTTCTGGCTGGTTGCGGTAGATTTCGAGGTGCACGGCGGTCTCGGTGGAGGCCTTGCCGGGGCCGGTGGTGCGGCCGGTGGCGAGGTCCACGGTGGTGAGGTCGCCGGGCTGGAGGAAGCCCTTGGCCGCGCCGGAGCGGGTGATGATGATGGTGTCGCCGATGCGCATGGAGACGTTGCCATTGAAGCCGGAGAGCAGGCCGCGTTCCCAGCCCGCGCGGCAGATGCGGCGGAATTCGTCGCCCACGGCGGGGGAGATGCCAGCGCCCCAGTTTTCGCGGCCGGGGGTCTCGGTGGCGATGGGCTTGAGGTCCACCACGGGGGTCTGGTCGAGCGCTTCGAGGCGGTCCACGCGGATGCGGGTGCCGTCGATGGCGAGAATGCGCACGTGATGCAGGCCGATGGGATTGGGCCTGTCGGGCGAGCGGGTGGCGAAGACGCCCTTCATGGGCACGTCCGGATTGCCGCGCGGGTGGACCATGAGCGTGTCGCGGTCGGCCTTGTGCAGCCACGTGAAGACGAGCAGGTCGTTGCCGGGCTGGAGGGCCGAGAGGGCGGTGGCGTAGTCGGCGTGAATTTCGATGACCGCCTCGGGTGCGCCTTCGGAGTACTGCTTGGGGCAGGAGGCGAGGTCCGTGAGCGGGGAGTGGACGGTGCCGATGATGTCGAGACGTGCTTCCATGGCGATGGTCCTATTCGTGGGTTGCGAAGTGGTCGAATCCCGTATGGTCGAAGGGCTGGCCATTCACGGTGATGCCCGGCGTGGCGGCGACGGTGCCGATGCGCGTGGCTTGCGGGATGCGGGCGAGAATGTCGGGAACGCTGTCCGGGGCCGCCGTGGCGATGAGGGCATAGTCCTCTCCGCCGAGGACGGCGAAGGGCAACGCGGGCTGGCCTGTGCGGGTGCAGTGGGCGATGAGGTCCGGATGCAGGGCTGATTCGGTGAGCGTGAGGTCCGCGCCGAGGCCTGGGCCCGTGAGGCGGGCGAGGTCGCGCGCGAGACCGTCGGAGAGGTCCATGGCTCCGTGGACGCCGGGGATGTCGGCCAACGCGAGGCCATCGGCCACGCGGGGTGTGGGGCGCAGGTGCGCGCGGATCGCGTGGGGCACGAGGGCGATGGCTTCGGGGCCGAGCTCTTCGAGGGCGAAGAGACCTGCGCGGGCGAGACCGATGGGACCGCAGGCGAGGATGGCGTCGCCGGGGCGGCAGGTGTTGCGGGTCAGGACGCGGCCGGTGGGGCCGGGGGTGCCCCAGACGGTGACGGAGAAGCCGAGATACGGTCCGCGCGATAGGTCGCCGCCGGTGAGCGGAATGTCGTGTGTGTGGGCGAGGGCACCCATGCCGCCGAGAAGATCGTTCCAGAAGGCGGTGGTGAGGGTCGGGTCGTCGGGGATGACGAGGCCGAGGCTGAAGCCGAGCGGACGGCAGCCCATGCCCGCGATGTCGGAGATGTTGACGGCCAGCGCCTTGTGCCCGATGTCCGCCGGGGAGAAGTAGGAGCGGCGAAAGTGCACGTCTTCGAGGAAGAGGTCCGTGGAGAGGACCATGTCCTGCGGGCAGGCGAGGCGGACGCAGTCGTCCCCGCGGCCGAGGCGCATGTGCGGATGCGCGGTGGCGAAGTGCCTGTCGATGAGGTTCAGGAAGTCCTCTTCCGATGCGGGGGGGCGATGGATCATGTGCGCTCGCTTGGCCCGGATTCCGGGCGCTGGTGTGCTTCGCCGGGGCAGTCCGGCGCAGGGAAAGGTAAATCAAATCGCCACGGAATGAAAGGCGGGGACCGCTTGGCGGCGGTGGCGCGGTTCCTTGGGATTTCCTTGCCTGAACGTGGTTGATGCGGCATAATCGTGGTTGCTTGTGCAATTTTGTGCAGCGCGCAACCAGTGAATGGACGAATAGGGGTGATACGTTGGCCGTGACGATGACGAACGCGATCCGGATGAGGCAGTACGAAAAGACCATCATTGACTTCGTGGCCAAGGAGAATGGCTGCTTTTTCATTTTGAGCCATGACGCCACGTTCGTGAAGATGATGCGTACGACGCTGAACAAGGAACTCGTCATCGGAACGGACCGCATCCGAACCCTGACCGAGGAGGCGCAGGTCCTGCGCGAGATGAAGACGCCATTCTTCAAGGACAAGAAGGTGGTGCTTCTGGTCGAGCGGCTGCTCAATAATCGCAACACGCTGCCGTTCATCAAGAATCTCAAGACGATATACGACGACATGTATGTCGTTGTGCTGACCTCGGAAGTGGAGCGGCAGGTGCTCATCCTGCTGCACGAGATGGGCGTTGGCAATTTTATCACCAAGCCTGTGTCCATGGCCACGCTCATTGAGAAGATTGCCTTCACCATCAGGCCGCAGGGCAAGATTGGCCAGCATATCGAGCGCGCTCGGCAGTACTTCGACAAGGAGAAATACGACGAGGCCCTCGAAGCCGCGGACCGCATCCTCGAAATGAAGCCCGGCAGCGCCGCCGCGCTCATGATCAAGGGCGACGTGTTCAAGGCCACCGGGCGCACCGAGGAGGCCGTGACCGCCTACAGCGAGGCCCACGATGGTGCGGCCCTGTATCTGGAGCCGCTCAAGAAGCTGGCCGAACTGTACCGCGACGAGGGCGACCTGAACCGCCAGCTGGAGTATCTGGAGAAGCTCGACCGCCTGTCTCCGCTCAACGTGGAGCGCAAGATTTCCATGGGTGAGATTCATATGGAATTCGGCAATGTCGAGGCGGCGAACCAGCTCTTCGAGCAGGCCGTGGAGAACGCGCGCAAGGAAGCCCTGAGCATGATCGAGGAGGTCAAGCGTTCCATCGCCGAGAAGTGCATCGAGAAGGCTCCCGACGTGGCGGAACGATTCTTCCGGTCCATTCTGGATTCCAAGGAAGGCGGCCTCAAGAAATCCGACATCGAGACCTTCAACCGTCTGGGCATCGCGCTTCGTCGGCAGGGACGGTGGAACGACGCCGTCTCCGAGTACGAGCAGGCCCTTAAGATCGCGCCGGACGACGAGAATCTCCACTTCAACGTGGCCATCGCCTATTCCGAGGGGCGCCAGCACGCCAAGGCCGTGGTGAGCGTTGAGAAAGCGCTGACCATCAATCCCGACCTGTGCCTGATGTCCAGCGTGCTGTGCTTCAATATCGCCGTCATGTACTCCAACGCCGGAATGCGCGACAAGGCCATTTTCTACTTGAAGAAGACCCTTGAGGTTGATCCCGACCATCAGGGCGCGCGCAAGCTGCTCGGCGCGTTGTAGCTTCCGGTTCTTCCTCCCCTCCTTTTCGGAAAGCCGCGCTGGATGCGCGTTTCCCGTGTTCTGCGTCCGCGATTCACCTCGCGGTGGCCTTTACACACGGGCAATGGCGTGTAGTATGCGATGGAAGAGTCCTGTCCTGCTACGCATCGGGGGTTCAGACGAATGGCATCGCATGGCGGCATCCGGCACGGCGTGAGTCGGCTCACGGACCACGATATCTATCTGTTCAGGGAAGGGCGGCACTTCCGCCTCTACGAGAAGCTTGGCGCACATGTCATGGACGTGGACGGCGAGGAGGGGGTCCTGTTCGCCGTGTGGGCACCGAATGCCCGCACCGTGTCCGTGGTGGGCGACTTCAACGGCTGGAATCCCGAAACCCACTGTCTCGCGTCGCGCTCCGACAGCTCCGGAATCTGGGAAGGTTTCGTGCCGGGGGTCGGCGAGGGCGCGCTCTATAAGTTCCACATCCGTTCGAACGTCGGTGGCTACGAGGTGGCCAAGGCCGATCCCTTCGCCTTTTTCGGCGAGGCACCGGCGAACACGGCGTCCATCGTGCGCGGGCTGGACTACGGGTGGAGCGATGGCGACTGGATGCGCGATCGCTGGCGGGTGAACGCCGCGCAGGCTCCCATGTCCGTCTACGAGGCGCACCTTGGCTCGTGGCGGCGCGACGAGAACGGCTACAGCCTCAACTACACGGAACTGGCGCGGGACCTGCCGGGCTACGTGCGCGACCTCGGCTTTACCCACGTGGAGTTCCTGCCGGTGATGGAGCATCCGTTCTTCGGCTCGTGGGGCTACCAGACCACGGGGTACTTCTCGCCGTCGTCGCGGCAGGGCACGCCGCAGCAGTTCATGGACCTCGTCAACGCGCTGCATCGCGAGGGCGTGGGCGTCATCCTCGACTGGGTTCCTTCCCACTTCCCCGGCGACCAGCACGGCCTGCATTTCTTCGACGGCACGCACCTCTACGAGCACGAGGACCCGCGCACGGGCTTCCACCCCGAGTGGAACTCGTGGATTTTCAATTTCGGACGTTACGAGGTGCGTTCGTTCCTCGTCTCGAGCGCGCTGTTTTGGCTGGACCGCTACCACGTGGACGGCCTGCGCGTGGATGCCGTGGCGTCCATGCTCTATCTCGACTATTCGCGAGAGGATGGGCAGTGGGTGCCGAACGAGTACGGCGGCAAGGAGAACATCGACGCCATCGAGTTCCTGCGCACGCTCAACGTGAACGTGTACCGCGAGTATCCGGACGTGCAGACCATCGCCGAGGAATCCACGGCATGGCCCATGGTGTCGCGCCCCGCCTATCTGGGCGGTCTCGGTTTCGGCATGAAGTGGAACATGGGCTGGATGCACGACACGCTGGAGTACTTCACGCTCGATCCCGTCTACCGCAAGTTCCACCACGACAAGCTGACCTTCAACCTGTGGTACGCCTTTACCGAGAATTTCATGCTGCCCCTGTCGCACGACGAGGTGGTGTACGGAAAGGGCTCGCTGTACGGGAAGATGCCCGGCGACGACTGGCAGAAGCGCGCCAACCTGCGCCTTCTGTACGGCTACATGTTTGCCATGCCCGGCAAGAAGCTCCTGTTCATGGGCGCGGAGATCGGCCAGCATGGCGAGTGGAGCCATGACGGGCAGGTGCAGTGGGACCTGCTGGAGAGCGAGGGCGGCCGGGGGCTGTATCGCTTCCTGCGCGATCTGAACCGTGTGATGCGCTCCGAACCGGGGATGTACGAGCGGGATTTCGAGGATGGCGGGTTCGAGTGGGTGGACTTCCACGATTCGGATTCGAGCATCATTTCCTTCCTGCGCAAGGACGCCCACGGCGGCGGGGCCGTGCTGGCGGTGTTCAACTTCACCCCTGTCCCGCGCGAAAACTACGAGGTGGGCGTGCCGGAGCCTGGGCACTGGCACGAACTGCTCAACAGCGATTCCGAGTGGTACGGCGGAAGCGGGTGGGGCAACTATGGCGGGCTGGACACGCGGCCCGTGGTGTCGCACGGGCGTCCGCAGAGCCTGTGCCTGCACATTCCGCCGCTAGGGATGGTCCTTTTCAGGCACGAGGACTGAACGCGCCCCGGGAGGCGTCATCATGATCGAGCACATGTCCACGCGCGGCAGCGGGGTGCTCCTGCATGTGTCATCGCTGCCCTCGCCATACGGCATCGGCGACCTCGGGTCGGCGGCGCGGTTGTTCGTGGATTTCCTCGCGCGGGCCGGTCAGCGTTATTGGCAGATACTGCCGCTGACGCCCACGTCGTCCTATCTCGGCAATTCGCCGTATTCGAGCTTCTCGGCATTTGCGGGCAATCCGCTGTTCATCAGCCCCGAGAAGCTGGCCGCCGACGGCTGGGCGTGGCTCTCGGACATTCAGCCCGATGCGCCCATGGCTGCGGACCACGTGGATTATGTGCGTGCCGAGGCCTATAAGCGGCGGCTTTTGGCTGCGGTCCACGCGCGGGCGCGGGGCAGGCTGGCGCGACACGAGGGGTTTGCCGAATTTCGCGAACAGCACGGGCCCACGTGGCTGGACGGTTTCGCGAGCTTCATGGTGCTCAAGGAGCGTTTCGGCGGAATGCCATGGAACGAGTGGCCGCCCGAGTACCGCGACCGGAGCCCGCAGGCCCTCGACACGCTGCGCCGCGAAGCCGCCGAGGGGCTGGAGCGGGTGATGTTCGCCCAGTATCTTTTCTTCTCGCAGTGGGAGGAGCTTCGCGCCATGTGCCGCGAGAGGGGCGTGTCCATCATCGGCGATCTGCCCTTCTATCCGACCTACGATTCCGCTGACGTGTGGGAACACCGAAATGCCTTCCAGCTCGACGAAGAGGGCGCGCCGCGTAAGGTTGCGGGCGTTCCGCCGGACTACTTCAGCGAGACGGGCCAGCGCTGGGGCAACCCCGTGTACGACTGGAACGCGCTGGCCGCCACGGGCTACCGCTGGTGGGTGGAGCGCATCGCCCACAACCTGTTGCTGGCGGACATCGTTCGGCTCGACCACTTCCGGGGCTTCGCCGGATACTGGGTGGTGGACCCCGCCGAGGAGACGGCCATCAACGGGCACTGGGAGACCGGTCCCGGCGGACCGCTCTTTGCCGCCCTGCGCGAGCGGCTGCCCAATCTGCCCATCATTGCGGAGGATCTGGGCCTCATCACTCGCGACGTGATCGATCTGCGGCTGGCCTTCGATCTGCCGGGCATGCGCGTGCTGCAATTCTCGTTCGGGCCGGACGTGGGGGAGAGCGTGAATTCGCTGCACAACCACTGCGTGAACAGTGTGGCCTACACCGGCACCCACGACAACAACACCACCATCGGCTGGTTCGTTGACGATCTTGGCGACGCGGGGCGCAGCGTGTTTGGGGAGTACATGGGGCGCGGGGTGGATGCGGGCGAGGCGGCGTGGATGCTCATGCGCATGGCCTTCATGTCCCCGGCGCGCATCGCCATCGTGCCCATGCAGGACATTTTGTGCCTCGGGCGCGAGGCCCGCATGAACGTGCCTTCCCGGCCCAAGGGGAATTGGGAGTGGCGGCTACCCGCGCGGAAACTCGCACCCAGGCTTGCGGACAGGCTGCGCTCGGTTTGCGTTCTGTATGGCCGGACTGGCGAGGCTTCCCGGACGGTGTGTCCGGAAACCTGAGCCGGTGTTGACGCGACGGGCTTTTGCGGGCAATCTCCACCCTTGATGCCGTGGGGGCATCGTGTATTGAAATGACTGGGGGATTGGTGGAAACAGGAAGAACAAGGATGATTCGAATGAGAATTCCTCGCCTGAAAACGATCATTGCCGTGGCGCTCCTCGCGGCGTTCGCTGCGGTGCCCGCAATGGCGGAAACCACCGTCTACAATATGGAACAGGCTGTCGTCCGTGCCCTTGAGGCCAATCCGAGCATCATTGCCGCACGGCATGATCTCGCAGGCTCCGAGGAGGGACGCAAGTCCGCCCGTGGCGCGTTCCTGCCGTCCGCGAAGGCGACCTACGGCTACACCGCCAAGGACCACGCCAAGCCCAAGCCGCAGAGCGCCACGTCCGAGGCCGATCTGTTCTCGGCTGGCGTCAACGTGCACCAGAACATCTTCACCGGCTGGAACACCCTGTCCACCTACCAGAAGTCCGTGCTGGGCAAGGAGCGTTCCCAGGCCACGTTGCGTAGCGCCGAGCTGACGCTTGTGGGCCTCGTGCAGCAGAACTTCCTCGGGCTGTTGCAGGCCCGCGAGAACGTCCGCGTGGCCGAGGATTCCTTGAAGCGCTTGCAGGAGCAGCTCAAGGTCACCCGTGCCTTTTACGATGTGGGTCTCAAGCCGCGTCTCGATGTGCTGCAGGCCGAGGTGGACCTCGCCCGCGCCGAGGATACGCTCCTGAGCGCGCGCAATTCCGTGTCCACCCAGATGGCGCGGCTGAACACCCTGCTCGGGCTGGAGCTCGACGCCGACGCGGACTACGCCGGAAGCCTCGACTACGTGCCCTTCTCCGCCGGAATCGACGACGTGCTGGCCCGTGCCTACAAGGCGCGTCCCGATCTCGAGATCGCGGGCAAGAGCGTGGAGATCGCCCTCAAGGACGAGACCATCGCCAAGAGCGGCTACTACCCGCAGGTGGGTGCGGACTTTGACTGGAGCACCTATGGCGACGACATGACCGCCTCGGGTAGCGACCTCGTGAAGACCGAGTTCAGCGAATGGTCCGTGGGCGTCTCCGCCAGCTGGACCCTCTGGGAGTGGGGCAAGACCCACTACGCCGTCAAGCAGGCCAAAGAGAGCGTGAAGAGCCTCATCGCGTCCGCGGACAACACCCGTCAGGAGGCGACCTACGAGGTCAAGGCCAACCATCTTGATATCGGCAAGGCTGCCGAGAGCATCAAGGTCAACCGCAAGGCCGTTGAGGCCGCGCAGGAAGGCTACCGCATGGCCGTGGCCCGCTATCAGGCGCAGGTGGGCACCAACACCGACGTGCTCGACGCGCAGGAGCGTCTGACCACCGCCGAGGCCGGACTCATCAAGGCCCTGGCCGACTACCGCATCGCCCTGTCCAAGATGTTCGTGTCCATGGGCGAGCAGAATCCCGCCCTCGACAGCTTCTAGAGCGCATCGACGGGCCGTCCCGCATATTCGGGGCCGCAGCCAATGGCTGCGGCCCCTTCTTTTTGCGCAACATTCTGGTTTTGAATGAGTATTTGTAGATAATTGTAATGCGTTATCGGCAATACGAACTGCCATGGTATGATGATTTGTGTGTAATGAGCGGTGTTTGCCAAATGATTTGAAAATATGTGTGGTGAAAGTATGTTACATATGCTGCTAATGAAAAGCTTTTGAGTGGCAATATGTTGGTTGTGTTTTCTTTTTGAATGTGCACGATGGCATTTGCGCACCGCGTTGCATTGCGACTGAATTCATTGTATTCGAAAGAATGGGACAAATCCCTACGCAATGGAGGAAGCCATGGCGGAGCAGATCGGTGTCGTCGTCGCGTTGAAGGGGCAGGTGTTTGCCGAGTCCGGGGATGGAGCGCGCGAGCTGTCCATGGACAGCCCCATCTATGCGCAGGAGAGCCTTGTGACCGGTGGGGGGAGTAGCGTGGAAATCCGGTTCACGGACGACACGGTCTTCTCGCAGGGCGAGAACGCGCGCATGAGCGTGGACTCCTACGTTTTCAACCCCGATGTGGACGGGGCCTCGGGCATGGCGCTCAAGCTCGCCGAGGGCACGTTCCGTACCGTGACCGGCGCTATCGCTAAGGCCAACCCCGAGGGCGTGGAGTTGCGCTCGCCGCTGGCCACCATCGGCATCCGTGGCACCGGCGCCGACCTCGACATCCGCCCCGGCGGCGAGAAGGTGGGTGTGTTCCAGTACGACGGGCTGGACCTCACCATCACCACACCGTTCGGCACCGTGGTCATCACCGACGCCAACCGCATGCTCGACATCTTCGAGGGTGGGCGGCTGGGGGCGCTGCGTTCGTACACCGAGACGGAAAAGGCCTTCTTCCAGGCCATTGCGCCCATCCTTTCCATCCCCGTGCCCGAGGGGGGCGTGGAGGATGGCGGCGACACCGGAGGCGAGGGCGACGAGACCGAAGGGGCGGGCGAGGAGGAGTTGGCCGGCGTGGAAGAGACTCCCCCTGGAGAGGGAGAAGGCGAAGAGCTTCCCGAGGAGGGACCTCCACCTGACGAGGGTCTTCCGGAGGGGTTGCCCTTCGGCCCGCAGGTGCCCTTTGCAGGTACCTTCGAATTGACCGTGGGGATAGAGGAATTGCTTTCCAAGCTGTTTTCCGAGGCGGGGGATACGCTGGTGACCTTCGGGCCGCCCGAGTTCGTGACCACGGAGCTTTTCACGTCGACCGAGGGGGATGACGAAGACGTGGTGCCTCCGACCACGCTGCCTGCCGAGGAGACGCTTCCCGGAGGCGAGACGCAGCCCGGTGGTGGCGGCGAGACGGGCGGGGAGACTCAGCCCGGATCGCAGGAGGTTCCCGGGCGCGAGTTGGCGGACATCATCATCACCGGCACCGACGTGTCGGAAAAGCTCTATGCCTACGAGGAGGGCTACGGCAAGGCGTTCATGCTCGGCTACGGCGGGCATGATACGCTCGTTGGCTACTCGTGGTCCGACACGCTGGACGGCGGAACCGGCAACGACTCCCTGAACGGCTCGTACGGCGACGATTCGCTCTACGGGCAGGCCGGGCACGATACCCTCTACGACACGTCGGGCGATAATTCGCTCTACGGAGGCGAGGGCAACGACAGCCTTTACGGGCGCGGCGCGCTCTACGGCGAGGGGGGCAACGACACCCTCGTGGCCGGGGGCTATTCCACCACGCTTTACGGCGGAGACGGCAACGATTCGCTGGTGGATTCCTACTACGGGGCGACCCTCATCGGTGGTGCCGGGGACGACACCTTCGTGGGCACGTCCGGCACCGTCGTCTCTTACGAGGACAATGCCACGTCCATCACCGTGAACATGAGCACGGGCACCATCCTCGGCGGCTCCACGGATTCCATTTCTGGCAATGTGCAGATTGTCGGCTCGGACTTCGGGGACATGATGATCGGCGATAGCCTCGGCAATGCGTTGGCTGGCGGCGGCGGGAACGACACCCTCGACGGCGGTGCGGGCGACGACACCCTCTACGCCGGAGACGGCGCGGATTCGCTCATCGGCGGTGCGGGCAGCGACTGGGCGGATTTTTTGAAGGAGGGCGAGGACAGCGGGGGCACCGCGAACCTGACCCTTGGCCGGGCGTGGGGCACCATCGACCCGAGCGAGCAGGTGACCCTGTCCGGCATCGAGAACGTGCGCGGCACGGACTTCGCGGATACGGCCATTGGTGACAGCCTCGGCAACATCCTCGTGGGCGAGGGCGGCAACGACTCCGCAAGTGGCGGCGACGGGGCCGACACCATCTACGGCGACGACATGTCCGCCACCAAGACCGGCGCGGATACGCTCCTCGGCGAGGGCGGGGCGGACTACCTCTACGGCGGGCGCGGCGCGGACAGCATCGATGGCGGCGCGGACAACGACTTCATCGATGCGGGAGCCGACAACGACTCCGTGCAGGGCAACACTGGCAACGATCTCATCTACGGAGGGACGGGGCGGGATACCCTCATGGGCGGTGTGGGCGCGGACTCCCTGTACGGCAACGACGATGACGATCTGCTTCAGGGCGACGCGGACAACGACACGCTGACCGGTGGCCTCGGCAACGACAGCATCGACGGCGGGGCGGGCATCGACCGTGCCCTCTACAGCGAGCAGGTCAATGTGGACTTGAGCGCCGGGCGCGCTACGCAGGCCGGATCGTACACGGATACCCTCACGGGTATCGAACAGATTTACGGCAGTTCCTACAACGACACCCTAAGCGGCGACAGCCTCGCCAACACACTCGAAGGCGGCTACGGCAACGACAGCATCTACGGCGCGGCGGGCGCGGACAGCCTCGACGGCGGTTACGGCGACGATACGATTCGCGGTGGTGCGGGGGCCGATACGCTCGTTGGCGGCAGCAACAATGCCGTGTCCACAGGCGGTGGAGACCTGCTGTCCTACTCCGGATTTACCACGGCGATTACCGTAAACCTTGGCACCGGCTCGGGCACCGTCAACGACGGCACGGGCACGGACAGCTTCTCCTACATGGAGCATGCCGAGGGCGGCAGCGGCAACGACACGCTGACGGCCCGCTCCGATTCGGCGAGTTCCCTCATCGGTGGATCGGGTAACGACGTGCTGAACGCGGCGGGCGGAGCCAGCTACGCCGACACCCTGCGCGGCGGCGCGGGCGACGACTCGCTGCTTGGCGACGGTGATGACTGGGCGGATTTCAGCGGTGCTACCGCAGGCGTGAGCGGCTACCTCGCGGACACCGGCAACGCGACCTTCTCCGGCGAGGGGACTGACACCCTGAACGGCATCAGCAACATCATCGGTTCGAGCTACGCAGACACCTTCTACGGCAACAGCAGTGCGAACCAGATTCGCGGTGGCGCGGGGCAGGATACGCTGGATGGCTCCGGCGGGAATGACACCCTCTACGGCGGTGACAGCGACGACAGTATCCACGGTGGGTATTCCGGACAGGATGTGCTCTATGGCGATGCGGGTAACGATTATCTCGACGGCGGAAGCGAGGCGGACACCCTGTCCGGCGGCACGGGGAACGACTCGATGTGGGGCAACGATGACGATGACCTCATCTTCGGCGGCGCGGGTAACGACACCATCGACGGCGGCTCGCAGACAACGGCCGACACCGTGGACTATTCCATGGACGCCTACGGCGGCACAGCCTCGTACGAGGCCGTGGTGGTCAACCTGTCCTCGGACACGCTGACCATCGGCTCCACGAACTACAATCCCGGTACGGGCACAGCCGCGTCAGGCGCGGATACCATCGTCAACATCGAGAACGTGCGTGGCAGCTACGGCAACGACTACCTGCGCGGCAGCGCGTCATCCAACACGCTCTACGGCGGCTACGGCGACGACACCCTCGAAGGCTACGGCTCCGACATCGCCGGGGATTCCCTCGTTGGTGACTCCGGTACGGACTGGGCGAGCTTCGCTAATGTTTCCACGGCTATCTCGACATGTAGCGAGGACACGCAGAGCGGCGGCATCACCGTCACCATCGGCGGCTACGTCACCACGCTCTCGGGCGTGGAGGGCATCATCGGCACCTCGGGCGTGGATATGCTGATCCTCAGCAGCGGCAGCACGTGGTCGCGCAAGCTCTCGGGCCTTGGCGGGGGCGACGTGCTCGGCACCGGCAACGGCAACGACACCCTCGACGGTGGCGACGGCGATGATCAGATCTTGAGCGCTGGCGGCAACGACTCCATCCTCGGCGGCAACGGCAACGACACCGTGTCCGCAGGAGCGGGTACGGACACCGTCTACGGCGGCGCTGGCAACGACAGCCTCGACGCGGGAGCGGACAACGATACCATCTATGGCGGCGCGGGCGCGGACTATATCAACGGCGACACCGGAACGGACCTCGTGTCCTACATCGAGGAGACCACAGGGGTCAGCGTGGACATGAGCGGCGGCGGCGCGGGAGCCGGGTCCGTCACGACATCGAGCGGCAACGATACGCTGAGCGGCATAGAGCAGATCATCGGTTCGTCCTACGCGGACACCTTTATCGGCAAGGCCGAGCAGGGGACGTCCGGCAACTGGTTCAAGGGCGGAGCGGGCAACGACAGCATCGTCGGCGGCGGCGGAACGTCCGGCTCCAACGATTCCCTGTGGGGCGAGGACGGCAACGACGTGCTCTCCGGCGACACCGGCAATGACAGCCTCGACGGCGGCGCTGGTAACGACACGCTGTCCGGCGGCGCTGGCGACGACACCCTCGACGGCGGAGCCGGGGCCAACTCCCTGTCCGGCGGGACGGGCACGGACCGCGTGCGCTACTCCGAGGCCGTGAATTTGAATCTCGCCGCGGGTACGGCGGTCCATGGCGGGGTGACGGATACCCTCTCCGGCATCGAGGACGTGGACCTCTACGGCTATGCGGGCAATTCCACCGTGATTGGCAGCAGCGCGGCCAACCGCATCGAGGGCGATTATTACAATGATTCCCTGTCCGGTGGCGATGGCAACGACACCATCGACGGCGACTACGGCAACGATGTGCTCCGTGGTGAGGGCGGCAACGACAGCCTGCTTGGAAACTACGGCAACGACACGCTGTACGCCTCCACGGGTACGGATACCCTCGACGGTGGCGCTGGGACGGACACGGCGGACTTTTCCGGCCTGTCCGGCGCGGTGAGCGTGAATCTCTCCGACGGACTGTACACCGGTGCGGCCTCGGGCAACGTGAGCAACGTGGAAATCGTCATCGGCACGGCGCAGGGAGACACCATGCATGGCGGATCGACCGCCGTGGAACTGGACGGCGGCGCGGGCAACGACTCCCTGATCGGTGGCAGCGGCAACGACACCCTTGAGGGCGGCCTTGGTGACGATACGCTGGACGGCGGCGACGGCACCGACCTCGTGGACTACGACGACGCGACATCGTCCATCACCCTGAACCTCGCCAACACCGGGGCGCAGAACACCGGCGGAGCGGGCGTGGACGTGGTGCGCAACGTGGAGAAGGTGATCGGATCGGACTATGCGGACACCATCCTCGGCGCGGCGGCGGACGAGACCATCTCCGGCGGCAGCGGCAACGACTTCCTTTCCGGCGGCGACGGCTATGACAGCATCGACGTGGGCGAGGGCAGCGACACCGTCTACTTCGGCGATCCATCCCACGGCATGGACCACATCTCGAACTTCTACTGCGGGGTGGATACGCTCGCCTTCCTCGGTTCGGCCTTTGGCGGACTTGCGGCCGGAAAGCTCGACGCCGCGCGCTTCGTGCGTTCCACGGATTACACCGCTGGCGACAACGTGGGCGTGGACGGCGCGGTGTTCATCTACGACGCCCACAATGGCGATCTCTACTTCGACTCCGATGGCGACGACACCGGAAACACGTGGTACGAGGTGGCGGCCTTCGACTCGTCGAGCGAGGTGGACGAAACCTGTATTGTAATCGTTTAGCTTGTGACTTCCGAAGCCGCGTCGCATATGCGAGCGCGGCGTGACGAGGGCCTTTCGCGGCGGATTTCCGCTGCGGGAGGCCCTTCATCGTCGCGGTCCAATGGGTGCTGAAATGCGGCGTTTTGCGGGCGCTGGCGCGCAAACAGTCCTTGAATGGCAAGCGGCTGCGTGCGCAGGCCGATGCAAAGGGGGTTGACATGCGGGAGCCGTGGACGGAAGACAGAGCGGTATGCCCCGTGTCCCGTGCCGAATGCCGCGCCATGCGCGTGCCTCGTGCGATTGGGGGCGGAAGAAGGCATTTCAGCCCTTCCCGGATGCGCGGTCATTCTGCTATGATTTCCGGTGCGTTGCCTCCGCCGTTGTGGCGTTGGCGGCGCGGCGGACACGCATGGCGGATGCGCCTGCCGCGACGGATGGTCGCTGGCGAGCGGGGCAACCGTGGGAGGCTGACATCCTCCCGAAGGAGGCTGCATGGGCGTGACGAAACGGCCCGGCGTGGCGGTGGTCGGCTCCGGATACTGGGGCCGTAACCTCGTGCGCAACTTCCGCGAACTCGGTGCGCTCGTGCGCGTGTGCGACCGGGACGAGGAAGTGCTGCGGCTGTTTCGCGAGTCCGCCCCCGGCGTGCCCACGGGCGTGTCCTTAAGCGGTGTGCTGGCCGACGAGGCCGTACGCGGCGTGGTGCTTGCCACCCCGGCGGAGATGCATTTCACGCAGGCCCGCGAGGCGCTCCTTGCCGGGCGGCACGTGTTCGTTGAAAAACCGCTGGCCCTCGATGCCGACGAGGGGCGCGAGCTTGCCGGACTGGCGCAGGAGCGCGGGCTGGTGCTCATGGTGGGGCATCTTTTGCGCTACCATCCTGCCTTCGAACGGCTGGCCGAACTGGTGGACGCCGGTGCGCTGGGGCGCATCAACTACATCTATTCGCGCCGTTTGAATCTGGGCAAGATCCGGCGCGAGGAGAATTCGCTGTGGTCCTTTGCGCCGCACGACATCTCCATGATTCTGGCCCTCGCGGGCGAGGAGCCGGAGAACGTGATGGCCGTGGGCGGCAACTACCTGCACCGGCGCATCGCGGACGTGACGGTGACGCATCTTGATTTTCCGTCCGGACTCAAGGCGCACGTGTTCGTGTCGTGGCTGCATCCGTTCAAGGAGCAGCGCCTTGTGGTGGTGGGCGAGCGCGCCATGGCCGTGTTCGACGATACGCGCCCGTGGTCCGAGAAATTGGCGCTGTATCCGCACCGCATCGACTGGGAGGGGCACATGCCCGTGCCCACCCGCGCCGAGCCGGTGTACGAGCCGGTGGCCGAGGCCGAGCCGCTTCGTCGGGAGTGCCTGCATTTTCTCGATTGCATCGCACAGGGCGCGCGGCCCCGTACGGACGGCGACGAGGGCGTGCGCGTGCTGCGTGTGCTCAACGAGGCCCAGCGTTCGCTCGAATCCGGCCCCGCCAAGGGTGCAGCGCATAGGCGCAGCGGCGTGGCTCCAAGCGCCACCGTGCATGAGAGCGCCTACGTGGACGATGGCGCACACATCGGTTCCGGAACGGTGGTCTGGCATTTTTCGCACGTGATGACGGGGACCGAGATCGGCGCGGGATGCCGCATAGGGCAGAACGTGTGCCTCGGGCCCGACGTGCGCATCGGCAACGGCTGCAAGATTCAGAACAACGTGTCCGTGTACCGGGGCGTGACCCTGGAGGACGACGTGTTCTGCGGACCGTCCATGGTCTTCACCAACGTGTTCAATCCGCGCAGCCACGTGCCGCGCATGCACGAGGTGCGCGAGACGCTGGTCCGTCGTGGCGCAACGCTTGGGGCCAACTGCACCATCGTCTGCGGGGTGACCATCGGCCGCCACGCTTTCGTGGGAGCTGGGGCGGTGGTGACGCACAGCGTGCCGGATCACGCGCTGGTCATGGGCAACCCCGCGCGGCAGGCGGGCTGGATGTGCGCCTGCGGCGAACGACTTGACGATTCGCTGACCTGTTCCGCCTGCGGAACGCGCCATCGGCGCAACGGGGCGGGGCTGTCGGCTCTGCAACAGGATTCGGAAAACTCCGCGGCACTCCGCGGTCCATACGGAGATACACAATGAAAATGCCTTTCATCGACCTCAAGACCCAGTACCGCCACATCGAGAATGACATCAAGAAGCGCATCATCGACGTGCTCGAACACGGCCAGTACATCATGGGCCCCGAGGTGCACGAGCTTGACGCGAAGCTTGCGGAGTTCGCGGGCGTGAAGCACGCCATCAGCTGCTCCAGCGGCACGGACGCCCTGCTGCTGGCGCTCATGGCGCATGGCGTAGGCCCCGGCGACGCCGTGTTCACCACGCCGTTCACCTTCGTGGCCACCGCCGAGGTCATCGCCCTCACCGGCGCAACCCCGATCTTCGTGGACATCGACCCCGTGACCTTCAACATCGACGTGGACGCCCTGCGCCGCGCGATCATGGCCCTCAAGACCGGCGAGACCGCAGGCTGCCGCCTGCCTCGCTGCGCCAAGGACCTCACTCCCCGTGGCATCATCCCTGTGGACCTGTTCGGCATTCCCGCCGACTACGACGCCATCATGGATCTGGCCCAGAAGCACGGCATGTTCGTGCTGGAGGACGGCGCGCAGAGCTTCGGCGCGACCTACAAGGGCCGCCGCACCGGCTCCCTCGGCCACGTCGCGGCCACCAGCTTCTTCCCGGCCAAGCCGCTCGGCGGCTACGGCGACGGCGGCGCGGTGTTCACCGATGACGATCAGATGGCCAGCCTCATGCGCTCCATCATGATCCACGGCATGGGCGAAAACCGTTACGAGAACGTGCGCGTGGGCATCAACGGCCGCCTCGATTCCATCCAGGCCGCCGTGCTCCTCGCCAAGCTGCCCATCTTCCCCGGCGAGCTTGCCGAGCGCCAGCGCGTTGCCGATCGCTACACCGAGCTTCTGGCCGGTGTGCCCGGTTTGGTCACCCCCACGGTGCCCGAACACTGCACCAGCGCGTGGGCGCAGTACTCCCTGCTGGCTGAGGATCGCAACCTCATCCAGAAGGCCCTGCGCGAGGCGGACATTCCGTCCATGATCTACTACCCGCTGCCCCTGCACCAGCAGAAGGCCTTCGCTTCCCTCGGCTACCGTGAGGGCGACATGCCCGTCACCGAGGACAGCGCAAGCCGCATCTTCAGCCTGCCCATGCATCCCTATCTGGAGGACGCGCAGATCGTGGAGATCTGCAACGTCATCCGCGACGCGGTGAGCTAAGCGCCGCGCAGACAGATGCTTCGACGGGGCCGGATCGCCATTGGCGGTCCGGCCCTTTTCGTTGCGCGATGCTTCGGTGTTTCGCGAAATGGCAAAGCCCCCGGAATATCCGGGGGCTTTGCTGTTTTCAGGATGCGACGGGGCTTGGTCAGGGTTCGACGGTGATGACGTAGGCGCGGTCCCAGTCGAGGTACTTTTGGGACAGTTCGCGCAGCGCCTCGGGCGTGATGGTCTGAGCCTCGTCGATGAGCTTGCGGTTGTGGTCGAGTGCGTAACCGCGAATGCTCTGCCACGCAGCCTCGCGCGAGCGAGAGGACAGGCTCTGGTGCTCGCGGTAGTAGTCGCCGTGCAGCAGGTTGCGGGCGCGGTCAACGACGTCGGCGGGGAGGGTGTCGGCGTGCAGGGCGGCGACGGTGTCGCGGAATCCCTGCATGGCCTGCTCCATCTTGTCCGGATAGGTGCCGATGTAGAAGGCCATGAGACCAGTGTTCGGAGCCTGCCACAGGAAGGCCGTGACCGTGTAGCCAAGCCCCTGCCTGTCGCGCAGTTCGCGGAAGAGCAGGCCGCCCTGCCCGGCCAGTGTCTGGCGCAGCAGGTCCAGCCCTGCCGTCTCGGCGCTGTCCGAACCCGGCACCGGGAAGACCACGATGATGTGCGACTGGTTGCGTTCGGCCAGTTTCAACTCCAGCTGCCTGTCCGCGTTCCATTCCGGCGTGGGGAAGACGAACGGCTCGGCCTTGCCCTTTGCGGCGATGTCGTTCGCAAGGGCGAGGATGGCCTCGCGGTCGAAGCTGCCGCAGACGCACAGCGTCCAGCGCTGACGGGCCTGGCGGCTCCAGAAGTCCTTCACTTCCTTCGCACCGAAGCGGGACAGTTCCTCGGGAAGGCCTTCATGCAGATAGCCGTAGCCGCTACCGGTGAACAGGAAGGGGAACATGCGGCGGAAGGCCAGCCCCAGCGGCTGGTCTTCGCTGGCGCGGATGCCTGCGACCTGTTCGGTGCGGGCGCGGTCCACTTCCTCGTCGGCGAAGGTCGGCGCGTTGAGCGTGTTGGCGAACAGACCGAGCATGTCGGACTCGAAGCGCGAGGGATAGCGTGCGGAGACGGCGAACATGTCGCGGCCCACCGAGGCCGAGATGCCAGCCGCCCTGTCGGACAGGAAGTCTTCGTACTGCGGGGCTGAGAGGTTGCCCGCGCCCTTGGTCAGCGCATTGGCGGTCAGCGCGGCCAGTCCCTGCTCGTCCGGGAACAGTAGCGCGTCACCGCCGCCGTAGACCAGCGTGATGGACGTGTAGGGTAGCGTGCCGTCAGGCTGGAGGATGACGCTGTGGCCGTTGCCGAGGTCGATGGTCTCGGTGTCGCCACGGCTGCCAGCCGCATCGGCGTGGCGCTTGGCGGTCGTTCCCGGCCACGCCTTGTTCACGGCAGCGGCGAGGGAGGCCTCGACCTTTTGCGGCTCGTCGCCGTTGTCGGGCAACTGCACGGCCACGCACATGGATTCGGGGGAGATGTAGGTGGCGATGAGCCGCCCGAGCTCGGCGCGGTCCACGGCCTCCATGCGCGAGATGTAGCGGTCCTCGGCGTCAACGCCGTTTTCGAAGAACTGGAAGTAGCCGATTTTGGAGGTCAGCCCACCGATGGTCTCCTTGGAGGAGTACAGCGAGTCCTCCAGATTCAGGCGGGCGCGGCGCAGTTCGCCGTCCGTGAAGCTGTCTGCGCCGAGGGCGGCCAGCGTGGCGTGGAGTTCGGTCCAGAACTTTTCGAGCTTGTCGGCGTCGAGCACGGCGGACACGTAGAGCATCCCGGCCTGATCGAGCGTCATGCTGAAAGCGGAGATGCTGTCCACGAGGCCGAGCTCGTATTTGAAGCGGCGGTACAGGCGCGAGGTGTCGTCGCCGCCGAGCATGTGGCTCAACAGGTCGAGGCCGGGCACGTCGTCGGAATGCAGGCTTGGCAGGGGGAAGGCCAGCGCAACGTAGGCCTTGTTCCACGGACCCTTGGCCACGGCGTAGCGCGGACCGCCGTTTTCCGGCAGCGGCAGGGGCTGTTTGGGCGTGATGGTCACGTCGTTTCGCAGCTCGCCGAAGTATTTTTCCACGAGGGCGAGGGCGTCGGCTTCATTCACGTCGCCGCAGACCACGGCCAGCATGGACTGCGGCTGGTAGTGGCGGGCCACGTAGTTGCGGATGTTGTCGCGGGTGATGGCGGACACGGTGTCACGGTAGCCGATGATGGGCCACGCGTAGGGCGTGCCCTTCCACAGCATCGGTTGGATGGACTGGAACAGGCGGCTTGTGGGCGAGTCCTCGCCGCGCTCCAGTTCGGCGAGGACGACCTTCTTCTCTCGCTCCAGCTCCTCGGGGTCGATGGATGCGCCGAAGGTCATATCCTTAAGAACGTCGAGGCCAAGCTCGATGCGCTCGGCCGGGACGTCGATCTTGTAGACGGTGTAGTCGAAGCTGGTGGAGGCGTTCAGGTAGCCGCCCGCGCCTTCGACGTCCTCGGCCACCTGTCCCGCTGCGCGGTGTTCGGAGCCCTTGAAGACCATGTGCTCCAGCAGGTGGCTTATGCCCGCCTGTTCCGGCTGCTCGAAGGCGGAACCGGCGTGCACGTACAGGCGCAGCGACACCAGCGGGAAGCGCGTGTCGCGCTGGACGAGGACCTTGAGACCGTTGGGCAGAACCGAGAGTGCCGGGCCGGTCTGCGCGAAAGCCGTCGGTGCGGCGTTAAGCGATGCGCTCATGCACAGCGCCCCGATGAGCAGAACAAGTTTGCGAAGCATCTGTCACTCCTGAAATCTCCTTGGGTTTCCGTCCGCTTCAGCGTGGGCCGCATGTGTGGGACGGGTGCGCGTACCGGATGGTCGCATGACGTGTGTACCTGCAAACGGACCGGATGGCACGCGAAAAAGGGCGGGGATGCTGTCACCCCGCCCAACAGGATAAGTTCCCGTCATGCATTGGCAAGCCCTAGGTGATGCAGGCACCGCCCCCAAGGCAGTAGTTTTTGATGAATGTGCCGATCTGCACGCCGAGGTGGACGCACTTGACGCCCTCCAGACATTCCCGCGCGTCCGCGTCCGTGATGCGGGTACTTAATGTCGTGCCGCCTTTGTCGATGGTCACCAGCCAGTCGCCAGTGGCGGCGTCGGCCATGACGTTGACATCAAGGGAATGGCTGTCCAGTTCCGGGTACATTTCGCGTATCTTGGCCTCAAGTGCCGCTGCCGTCACTGTCATCGCGGTTCTCCTTTGGCTTGTGCCGCTGTGGGCGGCGGTGTTTCAGCCACGTTGGCTACTTTTGCCGCCATGCGCCGGAATCGTCCTGAATCCACCAACCTGCCGCGGCCTTGGCGCGCCATGTGTCGGCGAAGATGGCGCGGACCTTGTCCGTCTCCGTGGTCTGCAGGGCCTTGGCCACCTCGGCGTAGAGCGCCGCGCGGGTGGAGTTGTCCGCCGCGATGAGGCGCTTGACCTGCGCGAGCTGCTGCATGTTCAGCCCGCCGCCGTCACGCAGTGCGAGCGAGCCGTCTCGCCCGATGCCGACGTGCCCGCTGGTGTAGTAGGGCACGAGCGCGGTGTGGTCGTTTTGTATCTGGTCCTTGAGGCCGCGAATGGCGGCGTTGCTGACGGTTGTGGCGTCCTGCGCGTGGGCCGCGCGTGGGCCGAGGAGCGCGAGGATCGTCGGCAGGGCGCTGGAGTCACCGGGTTTGGCCTTCGGGCTCTCGGGCGCGGGCGTTTTTTGCGGCGTTGCGCCGTATACGTCATCGACGATCTTGTCCGCAGCCTGCCGCACCTCGGCGGCCGGGAAGTAGATGTTCACGGTCACGCAGGCCGCGAGCATGCCGAGGATGCCTATCCAGCCGAGAACGCGAGTGATCCGTTGCATCACGGTGCCTCCTTGCCGGTGTCCGCGTTCTCCGGGCGCTTGGCCGTCACGCGGCGGATGCGCTCCATCATGTCGGAGAAGGAGATGCGGTTGTCCGGGTTGCGGTTGATGACGTTGATGCCGAACAGCAGGGGCTTCTTGATGAGATACTCCATATTGCCATCGCGGTGGAGTCCTCGCACGGAGAGAATGTCGTCGTCGAGTTCGCAGCCGATGCCGATGACGGCGTAGCCGAAGTCCTTGAAGGCCGAGGCGAAGGCCCCGACGCCCACCCCCGCCAGCCCCTGTCCCGTTCCGATGACGGAGATCGAGTCCACGGCCTTGAGGCTCACCCGTTGGCTGACGCCGCGCGTGGGCACGGAGCGCATGGTCATGGTGAAGGCCACGGGTTGGCCGTAGGCCACGCGCAGGCCGTCGGTCATCCAGTCGAGACGGCCCGTGATGCGCCCGATGCCGAGGGCCTCGCTCATGCGGGCGAGGTCGATGCCCGGGATGTGCAGTCTGTCCACACCGATGACGCGTCCCGTGGACAGGGGGCGGCGCACGGAGACGCCACCGAGGTCGAGCCGTCCGCCGAAGAAGGAGCCGGAAAGTGACCCCGATGCCGCAAGTTCCTGCGTGTTGATACTGACGTGCCCGAGGCTTCCCGAGATGAGGCCTTCAAGCGGGATGCCGGTGGGCAATGCCGCGAGGTTGAGGTCTTCAACTCTGGCGCGGCACGTTGCGGCGAAGGCTTTGCCCAGCGGATCGTTCACGCGCAGTCCGTCGAGGGTGAGGCGGCCGCCGAATAGCGGCATAACGGCGGCATCGCGCAGCACAAGCCGGTTGGGCTGGAGGGCGATGCCAACGTCCATGGCCGTGGCGTTGCCCGTGGGCAGATGCAGGCGAGCGACGCGCAGGCGGCCCCATGCGTCGGTTGTCGGCGGTTTCGGAGTGGGCGGCGTGCGGCCGAAGGCGTAGGCGAAGGGCAGGTCGAGTTGCGCATCCTCGATGACCACGTCCCATGCGGGAGCGGCGATGGTCATGTCGCGCAGGGCGATGCGCCCCGCCGCGTCCGTGCTGGTCGTGTCACCCGTGATGTCCGCCCCGAGTTGCAGCTGCCCGTCGATGGCGCTGCCTGCGAGTTCCGGCCGAATGGCCCCCAGCGGTTCGAGCACAAAGGTGCGGAATAGGCCGGACAGGTCGTCGGCGCGGATGTCGATGCGCCCGGCGTAGGCCGTTTTGTCGTCGGCGAGGGCGAGGTGGGCGCGGGCGACGTCGGCCGTGCACAGTCCGGCGAAGCGCAGGTGGGCACGTAGGTCTGCGAGGGTGCGTTCGTCTGGCGCTGTGCCTGAGACGTCGGCAGCCAGCGGCATGTCGCCGAGGTTCAGGTACACGGTGCTCCACAGCAGTTCCCCGTGGTCGACGTTCGCGGTGAGGGTGAAGGGGCGCTTTGGCGATGCCGCGACTTCCGCCGTGAAGAGCGCATGGATTCCGCTTGTGAGTATCATGCCGTCGTCCGTGGCGAAACCTGCGTCTGTTATGTCCGCGTTGGCCCGCAGGCGTGTTCCGCCGGGCGCGGGGTCGGCGAGGAGCGCGATGTCGGCGTGCCCTGATGGAGTGGGGAGTCGTACGGGGAGGAGCTTCGATTCGTCGAGGATGGCGGCCAGCGTGGCCAGCGGCGCGGCGCGCAGGGTCAGGCGTATCCGCGATGCCGTCGGATCGGCGAGGGGAATGCGCAGGTCGCCGTCTGCGGTGCCGAGGCGCGTTTCGGCGATGCGCAGTTTCTCGATGTGCAAGGTTGTGGCGTGCAGGGTTCCGGCGTCGAGGCGCAGGCCAGCCGTGGCGGTGATGTCGCCCAGCGCGAGCCTCGTGCCCGCGATGGTCAGGGCGCGGGCCGGGAACTTCACCTCAATGCGATCCGCCACTGGCGCGTTTGCCGTGCCCGAGAGGGTGACGCGGGCGTCGAGGTCCGAGACGCCGAGGGCAGGCGATGCATGACTGCCCCGCAGGCGCAGCATGCCCGAGAGGGCCGTGGCGTTGGCGCTGGGGGCGGTGAGTGGCGCGGTGGCATCGACGGTGCCGGAAATGTCGAGGCGCGTGCCGTGGCGCGCGGAGTGGACGGCGAGCTTCGGCACCTCCACCTGTGCGTGCAGTTCCGGCGCGGCGTCCGGTGCGGCGTCTGGGGTTGGCGGCTCCGCGACGAGCGAGAGGGACAGCGCGCCCGAGGCTGACCAGTTGGCGATTTCCGCAGGTAGAAGCGGGGCGAGGACGGCGAGCGCAAGGGCAACGTCCGGCACGAGCGCCTGCAACGCGGCGTGACGCAGTCCGCTACGGTCCGCCTGCGCGGAGCCTGCCGCCTCCAGCCAGTCGCCGACGTGCAGTTCGAGTCCGGCGAGGGTGGCGTCCGAAGTGGCGAGGTCCACACCGCCGCGCAGGGACAGGGTCAGCGGCCCTGGCGTGATGGTCGCGTTGGCCTCGGCAATGGGAAGTGTGGCGTCGTCGAGGCGCAGTTCCAGCGAGTCCACGTCGAGCCGAGTGCCATCCATGCTGGCACCGACGGACAGCGTGCCCGAGGCCCCGACGTGGGGCGTAGCGATGGAGAGGGGGGCCGCGGTCATGATCGCGCGGGCGCGACCGTCCGGGTGGAAGGTGCAGCGTGCGGTCAGGGAGGCATTGCTCCGGCTGGCGAGGCCCGTGGCGGCGTCCGTGTGGACGGCGGCTTCAGCGGCGAGGGTGAGCAGCATGTCGGACCCGTCCGGTGCGGCGTCGATGGTGCAGCCCGTGAGCGCCGCACTCCAGCCGGGGGCGGCTATGTCCATGCCCGCATCGGCGACGCGCAGGTGCCCGATGGCGCGTGGAAGGCGGAGTGGGGGCGGGCCGGTACCGGAGCCTTCCGAGGCCCGCACGGTCAGGCGTACGCGCGGGGACTGCGCCTCTATGGCGGCTATCCAGCGCTCGCCGCGAAGGAGGGCTGCCGGGGAGAAGACGATGGAACAGCTTGGAACGCTGGCGGACAGGCGGGAGTCCGAGGTCTCGATGCCGACGCCCGCAAGGCGCAGTGAGGGCGGCGAAGGCGTGAAGGTGGCGTTTTCGACGGTCAGGTGGATTCCTGCCATTGCGGCCGCGCGTATGGCCATGGGCAGGGCGAGGTCCGGACGCAGGGCGATGAGGGCGGCGAGGGCGATGAGCGCGGCGAACGGTGCGGCGATGAGGAGCGCGGCGACGCGTGCGCGACGGCGCGGGGGGCGTGTGGGCTGTGGACGAGTCGGCTCTGTGGGGTGCATGCACCATCCTCCGCAGGGAATCGGCTCATGATAGCATGCACGGCGGTTAGCGCAATCGTCGTAAGTGGCGCAGAAAAACGAACGCCCCCTAGCGGTGTGCCGGGGGGCGTTGCTCTCTCTTTCCTGAAGGGCTTGGTCAGCCTTCAGCGGGTTCGAAATTTGCGGCGATCATGGTTGCGTCGTCTGGTCCAGCCTGTGTGCCGAGTTCCTTCGCGACGCCGTGGCAGACGAGCCTTCCGCCGATCATGTCCACGTATCCTGCGGAGATGACGACGGAATACGGAAGCTGCTCCCGCATCTCCTCATGCCTGATCTTGTCGGGAAAAATGAACGGGCAGGGGCGGCCGGAGAAATCCTCGAAGATGATGTATTTCATGTGTCCTCCTGCGTGCGGTTGCGAGGGCGTGTGCCATCGTCCGGTAGTCATGGTCTATAAGTCCATTCCGTGTCCTTGTAAATCCGCTTTGGGGCGATTGCGGCTCGTCTTTGGGGCGTGCGCGCAGTGGATGGCGGGTGAGCGGCCGTTTCGGGGGAAAATGGTCACGCGGTTTACGGAAGACGTCCGGTTTCGAGCCGTTTGCCGATGCTACTGCGAGTTTTTCGGAGAGAGCCGCATGTTCATGTTGTGGTGGGGATGCTCTGTGGATGCGAAGATGCAGGGGATAGTGGCGGTTCTCCACGTTTTTGGTGCGATGTTCACTGTGCGTGTGAAGGTATATCGCTTCGTGAAAAATGGGGTTGATTTGATAGGGCAAATATGCAACATACTAGATACAGTATGAAGTACTGTTGTGGCTGGAGTCGTCGGAAGTCTTTCTCTTTCTGACATCATGCACGGCAGGCGATATGCCCCGGCTGTAAACAAGGAGATGCCATGATGGATGATTACTTGAAGGAAGCGCTGGAGATCGTCAAGGCGCAGGCCAGCGTGCGCACCCTGACCGAAGAGGAAATCACGTCCATGGTCAGGAAGCTGGCCGACGGCATCAGGGGAATTTCCGAGGGCACGCCGCGCGTGGAGGAGAAGTACGAGCCGGATGTCGACCCGCGCAAGGCCATCCGCGAGAAGTCCATCATCAATCTCGAAGACGGCAAGCCCTACAAGATACTCACCAAGAAGAATCTCGCCAAGTTCGGCCTGACCCCGGACGAATACCGCGAGAAATGGGGCTATAAGAAGGGCACCCCGCTCATCTGTAAGGCCCTGCAGCGCGAGCGCCGCAAGAAGATGAAAGACATGAAGCTGTGGGAGAAGAGGAAGGAAGCCCGTCGCGGCAAGAAATAGCCTCCTCCCGTCGTAGGACACAGGGAAGAAACCCCCGCCATTGGCGGGGGTTTTTGTTTGGACCAGGGACGGGATGCCCCGTGTGGGCTGCTGTGTAGCGGGGGCCTAGGCGCGGGACGCGGCGTTGGCCGTGAACCATGCGTAGGTTTCGGCGAGCCCCTCGCGGAGGTCGCGCGCTGGGTGCCAGCCAAGCGCCGTGAGCCTCGACACGTCGAGGAGTTTTTGCGGCGTGCCGTCGGGGCGGGAGGCGTCGAAGACGATGTCTCCGTCGAAGCCGACGATGTCGCGGATCATCTCTGCCAGTTCGCGGATGCTCATGTCGCGACCGGTGCCGACGTTGACGATGTCCTCGCCGGAGTAGTTGCGCATGAGGAACACGCAGGCTTCGGCGAGGTCGTCCACGTGCAGGAATTCGCGCCGGGGCGTGCCGGTGCCCCATACCGAGGCCTGCTTCGCGCCCAAGGCCTTGGCCTCGTGGAACTTGCGGATGAGGGCGGGCACCACGTGGGAGCTCACCGGGTCGAAGTTGTCGGCGGGGCCATAGAGGTTGGTCGGCATGAGGCTTATGGCGTCGAACCCGTACTGGCGGCGATAGGCCTGACACATCTTGATGCCCGCTATCTTGGCGATGGCGTACCACTCGTTGGTGGATTCCAGCGGTCCCGTGAGCAGGTGCTCCTCGCGCATGGGCTGCGGAGCGAGGCGCGGATAGATGCACGACGAGCCGAGGAACAGGAATTTGCGGACGCCGCTGGCCCATGCCTCGTGGATGATATTTGTTTCGATGGCGAGGTTGTCGCGGATGAATTCCGCCGGGCGGGTGTCGTTGGCGAGGATGCCGCCCACGCGCGCCGCGGCCATAAAGACGTATTCCGGCTTGTGCAGGGCGAGGAAGTCGCGCACGGCGGCCTGTTCGGTGAGGTCGCACTGGGCGTGGGTGGCGGTTATGATGTTGCCGTATCCGGCGCGGCCGAGGGCGCGGACGATGGCCGAGCCGACAAGGCCCCGGTGTCCGGCGACGTAGATTTTCGAGTCCCTGTGCATGGCGGCTCCGTGTGTCAGCGAATGTCGCCGTTTTCGGCGATCTTGCGGTCTTCGTAGGGGGCGAGATGCCTGCGGTACCATTCGAGCTTGGCGTGTTCCATGGCGCTCGAACACATGGCGAGCTTGGCGTAGCTTTCGCCCGTGCGCTCGACCACCAGCGAGGCCAGCCTGTAGATGCAGTAGTTCATTTCCCCTTCGCTCTCGACATTGGCCGCGAGCTGTTCGAGAAGGTCGTCGAAGGCTTCGCGGCGGTCCTGCGTGATGTATGGCATCGCGTGCTCCTTTCTAGCATCCGGGAAGATTCAGTTCGAGAAGAAGATCGTGGGGAACGGCGTCGCGGGCCAGTTCGCACAGGCGCGTGTGGTGGGTGAAGAAGATCACCTGCGTCCGGCGCGCCAGTTCCGCGAGAACGCCAAGCGTCGCGCGGGAGCGGTCGTCGTCGAAATGCACGAGGATGTCGTCCACCACAAAGGGCAGCGGCGGATTGGCGTCCAGATAGTGGGAGAGCGCGGCAAGCCGCAGGCTCAGGTAGAGCTGGTCGCGCGTGCCGTCGCTCATGGCGGCGACCTCGATGCGTTGGTCGCCGTTGCGCGTGCCCATGAGCACCGGCTCGTCGCCCTCGCCGATGTCGGCCCGTAGGCCGTCGAAGGAGCCGAGGGTCAGCGTGCTGAAGAGCTTTGCGGCGCGGGTCAGCACGGGGTTCTGGTGTTCGCGGCGGTAGCGTTCGATTTCGGTGGTCAGCACGGCGGAGGCCAGCCGCAGCCGTACGAGGCGGTCCACGTCGGTCTGCATGCCTGCCAGCACCTGTTCCGCTTCCTCCGCGCAGGTCGCCGCGCGGGAGCGCCCGTCCAGCGCGTCGAGGCGGGTCTTCAGGCTGCCGATTTCGCGGTCCAGCGCGGTGCGCTGTTCTTCGGCCCTGTCGCGCTCCGTGGTGAGGCGGGCCAGTTCGGCGTTGGCGGCGTCGGGGTCGGTGTCTGTGACCTCGTCGGCAAAGGCCGTGGGGTCATCCGTTCCGGTGAAGGTCAGAATCTGGTTTTCCGCTTCGCGCAGGGCCTTTTCAGTCTCCCTGCGGCGGGCGGAGGCTGTTTCGGCTTTGGGGAGCGCGTCGGCGGTGGTCACGTTGGCCTCGGCGCACATGGCGCGAAGGTGCGCCTCGGCGCGGGCGATGGCCGTTTCCGTTTCGCCGAGTGCCGAGCGGGCGTCCGCAAGTTGAGCGGAGAGGAGGGCGCGTTTTTCGGCATTGGCCCGTGTCTGATTGAGGCGCACCCCAAGCTGCGATGCGGCGTCCTCGGGGCGAAGTGTGGTCAGCTCCGGCGCGAGGGCTGCGGTCAGCGCGTTCACCTCGGTGGAGAATGCGGCGAATTCCCGGTCGATGTCGTCGATGCGCGTGCGGCGCGAGGCCGCCTCGTCCAGCGCTACGAAGAGGTCCGTGATGTCGTCGAGGGCGGCGAAGGCCTCGCGCGGTGCGGGGATGCTGGCGAGGCCGAGGGGAGCAATGGCCTGTTTCCAGTCCAGACGGGCTTTTTCGTGCAGAGTCGCGGCGTCCTCGGCTACGGCCTTGGCAGTCTGCGCTTCGGCGGCGAGGCGACGGATTTCCCGCTCCATGTCGCAGCGCGTCTGGCGTGTGGTTTCGGCGTCGCGCACGAGCGCCTCGGCGCGGGCGATGGCGTTTTGGAGGCGCGTATCCGCGTCGAGGGGCTGGGCGAGGGCCGTCATGCATGCGGTGATGTCGTCGATGCAGGCGCGGACGGTGTCCCCGATGCCGTCCATGGTCTGGCGTCTGGAACGCAGGGTTTCGGCGTGGCGTAGGGCTTCGGCGCGCATGCCCAGCCAGCCGCGCATGCCTGCGGGGTCGAGGGGCGTTATGCCGCAGGGGTTCCACAACGCGGCCCAGCGCGCGGTGAAGTCCTCGCGTTCGCGCTCAAGCCGTTTTTTCTGGTCAGTGAGCTGCGTAAGTTCGGCGTCGATGCGGCGCAGGTCGCTCTGGGCGGTTTCGCGCAGGGTGACGCGCTCGGCGTGGCGGAACATGTCGTCCGCGGTGGCGTCGCCCTCGTGCAGGCGGCGGTCGAACGTGTCGGCAAGGGCTGTGGGGGTTTCGAATTCGGCACGGTAGGCGTCGCTTTTCTCGCACCACGCCTCGCGCACGAGCCGCCATGTCCGGTCGCGCTCGCTGCGGGCGGCGGCGAGTTCGGCGTGGTCGGGCACCGTGCCGCCGGAACTGGCCTGTTCGAGGTCGGCCGCGCGGCGCAGGCGTTCGTGGCGCAGGCGGTCGATGTCCGTATCGAGAGTGCGGGCCGCATCGTCGAGGCGCTGTGCGTCGGCCTCGGCGGTGCGGACGGACTCCTCGGGCGGGACGGGAAGGGCCGTCAGTTTGTCGATGTCTCCCTGCCATAGGGGGAGGCGATCGAGGAGCGTTTGCACGTCCTTTTGGGCCGTCTGATGTTCCTTGAGGGCCTCGGCGTAGCGCGTGCGCAGGTCGCCGAAGGACTGGGCGCGGGTGATGGTGGCCGCGAGTTCAGTGACGTCGGGAGCGGCGGGAAGCGCGTCGAGAGCCGTGCGGGCCGTGTCGAGGGCGCGGGTGGTGTCCCGCTGGGCCTGTTCGGCCGCGCTTTGGCGGTCCGTGGCGCGGGTGAGCTGTTCCCCGGCGCTACGGATGGTTTCGCGCTGGGGTCTGTTCAGGCGCAGGCATCCCGCGTCGGCGAGGTCGAGGTCCGGGCGCAGTCCGGCCAGCAGGCGCGTGGCACGGGTGCGGAATTCGGCACATTCGCCCTCGATGCGGGGGCGGTCCAGCTGGGCCTTGCGATGGGCGCTTTCGGTCGTCGCCACTTTTTCCACGCGCGCGGCCATGTCGAGAAGCGCCTCGGGCACGTCGAGGGCGGCGATGTCGGTGGTGAGCCGTGACACGTCGCCAGCGAGCCGCGCGCGAAGGGCGCTCTGCTCGGCGAGGGCGGTCTGCGCGGCCTCCCGGCGTCTGGCAAAATCGTCCGCCAGCAGGGGGGCGTTTGCCACGTGCGCCTGCTCGGCGAGGAGCGCGTCCCTGCGCAGGATGATCGGCCGCGCCGAGCACAGGCGGTCCAGACGGCTGACGCGGCGGGTGAGGTCGTCGATGTCGCGCTGGATAGCGTTGCGTTCCGCGCTACGCCGGTCGAACTCTTCGCGAAGTTCCTCGAAGACGCGGGGCGCGGTGGCCAGATCGCGGGCCTCCTGCACCTTGGCGGCATGTTGGGTCAGCGCGGCATTGAGGCGTTGATTTCTGCCGCGCGGGGTGAACAGGGCGTCCTGCTCGGCGCGAAGGGCGTCGAGAATGTCGCGCAGGTTGGCGATGCCGGACCCCGCCGCGAACAGGCTTTCGCCAAGTCCGCCGCCGGAGCGCAGGATGTCGCGCCCGCCCTCGGACAGGGTGCGGTGGCTGATGCCGAAGAGCGTTTCGAAGGTCTCGCGGCTGACGCCGGAGAGGTGCGAGGCGAGCGCGCCCTCGTCCATAGGCTGGCCGGTGGCGTCGAGGAGCGTGTTCTTGCGGCCCTTGCGGCGGATAATGTCGAGGGTTGCGCCGTCGTTTCCGGCGATGCGCGCGCCGATGCGCAGGTGCTTCGTCTGATGGATGAAGTCGTCCTGCGTGCGTTCGGGGATGCCGTAGAGCAGGTTGGTCAGGGCGCGCAGGGCGGAGCTTTTGCCTGCCTCGTTGGGACCGTAGACGACGTGCAGGCCGAATCCGTTGGCGGAGAAGCGCAGCGCGCTGTTCGTGAACGGGCCGTAGGCTTCGAGGTTGAGCGTCAGGAATTTCATGCGACGTCTCCGGAGTGGGCCACGATGCGCGCCAAGAGTAGCTCACGCGCGTCGCGCACAAGGGCCGAGCGCACGGCTGGGTCGCTCGTGTCCGGGAGGTCTATGGCGGCGGGGAGCTTGGTCCGCAGGTCGGCAATGTCGAAGCCCAGATCGTCGAAATTTTCGTCGCCGGATTCCAGCCGGTCCAGATAGCGCAGCAGTTCGCCCTGCGGGGTGTTCGAGGAGCGTAGCGCCGCCACATCCACCGGGGCGCTCGTGGCGAGGATGATCTTTTCCACCCATGCCCGTGCGGCGCTGGCGTCCGTGGCGGCGTGGCGGATGAGCGCGGCGGTTCTGTCCGGGTCCGCCGACAGTTCGGCGTGGGCCGCGCAGGCTCCGGTGATGGTCAGGCGCACGGCCAGCGGGCGGCCCTCTGCGGCGCGCAGTTCGTCCCCAAGGGCGGTCGCGAAACGCTCGGCGATGTCGTGCGTCGTGGCGGCGTCAGTGGCGTCCACGGCGACGGACGCCCAGCGCATGACATCCATCGGGACGAAGGTGTGGACGGCGTGGCCCGAGGCGTCGACATCCACGCGCACGCAGCCCTTGGGACCGGTCTCGCGGATGTGGCGGCCTTGCAGGCAACCGCAGTAGACCACCGGCGGCTCTGTGCCGAGGATCTTGTGGTCGTGGACGTGGCCCAGCGCCCAGTAGTCGTAGCCCGTTGCCGCGAGGTCCGCCATGCTGCACGGGGCATAGTTGGCGTGCCCCTCGCTGCCGCTGGCAGCGGTGTGCAGCAGGCCGATGTTGAAAAGTCCGGCAATTGCTGTGGGATAGTTCGCGGCGAGGTTTTCAGTGACCGCCGGGGTAGGGAAGCTTTGGCCATGCACGGCGACGGTGAGGTCGTCGAAAACGACGGTCTGCGGCTGGCGCGAGTCGAGCACGGTGACGTTTTCCGGCAGGGGCAGGTGACGGGTGATGGAACTGGCGGCGTCGTGATTGCCGTGGAGCATGACCACGCGCACGCCGCCGTGGCGCAGGCGCGTCATTTGGCTGGCGAAGAAGAGTCCGGTCTGGAAGTCCTTCCAGTCTCCGTCGTAGATGTCGCCCGCGAGGACGACGAGAGGGATGCCTTCGTCGAGGGTGTAGGTGACGAGGGTGTCGAGGGCGCGGCGCGTGGCGGCGCGGACCTCTTCGGCCGGTGCGCCGTCGTAGCGCTCAAGGCCTTTGAGGGGGCTGTCGAGATGGATGTCCCCCGCGTGGATGAAGCTCGGCATGTGCAGACTGTCCCGGTGTTGTGCTGTCGATGTGTCCAGCGCTTTGGGTACACCAAAAAGGGAGGGGAATCCATACGATGTATCGCATGGCGGTGGGTGGGGCAGTGGGTGGAAGGAGGGGCGTGAGGGCGGTCCGGGAGGGGGGGGCGCGGGCAAAAGGAAACCCGCCGATGCGCTTTTATCGGTTATCCGACTGAATCCCGGAGCCAGTCACTGGCTTCAGCCCTAGGGAAACATCTTGCGCGGCAGGGTTTCGCGGGGCGTCTCGATACGCCCGTTATGGTGCAATGGCTCTTGTCCCACATACCCTCCTGCTGGCGGTGCGCCATGTCGGCGTGTATCGCATCAGGACCATTCCTGTTGACTAATAATACTGCCGCAAGTGGAAATGTCAAGTGCATCGGCAAAAATGCCCGGTATAGGCCAAAATGTGGAGATTGGGCCATGCGTTGCGTTGCTCATGCGTGTGGTGCTGGCGTCGGTGTTTTGTGGTGTGTCGTCGCGTTGGCCTTGGGATGACGCGCGGACGGTGGCCCGTCCGCGCGTCGGATGGTCAGTGGGAGTGGTTGTGTCCGTGCTTTCGGCCCATGATCACGCTGCGGGCGATGAGTGCGAGAAGGAGCACCGTACAGACAATGGAGAAGACGGAGGTGGATTCCGTCCCCGCCTTGTGAATCCACGAGGCGATGTCGAGGCCGAGGGCGGCGTAGAGGCGGTTGGTCAGCCAGCCCAGCGCCAGCGAGCAGACGGCGATGGTGCCGATGTAGGCCACCACGGCCTTGCGCCCGAGGATGTGCGAGACCACGGCGATGGTGGCGGTGTTCGTGGCCGGTCCGGCCAGCAGAAACACGAGGGCCGCGCCGGGGGACAGGCCCTTGAGGGCCAGCGATGCCGCGATGGGCGTGGAGGACGTGGCGCAGATGTAGAGCGGCACGCCAATCACCAGCATGACCACGAGGGAACCGAGTTCGCCGCCGAGAGAATTCTCGATGAATCCCGCAGGAACCAGCGCGCTGATGAGCGCTGCGGCCACGGTACCCGCCAGCAGCCACACGCCGATGTCGGCGAGCATTTCGCCGAAGGCGTGTCGGAAACCGTCTTTGATGCGCTGGGGCAGGGGCGGGCGAGTGGTTTCGGCATGCGCCGGTGTTGCGCAGGCTCCGCCGCATCCGCAGGAGTGGGCCATGGGCAGCGTGCGCTCGGCCGGGGTCTTTTCGTCGGGCAGCGCGTTGACGATGAGCCCTGCGGCGGTGGCGGTGATGAGGGCGGAGAGGGGGCGCAGGATGGTCATCACCGGGTCGAGGAGCGCCCACGTCACGGCGATGGAATCCGCGCCGGTTTCGGGGGTGGAGATGAGGAAGGCGGTGGTCGCGCCCTTGCTTGCGCCCTGCCGCCGCAAGCCCGCGGCCGCAGGGATGACGCCGCACGAGCACAGCGGGAGCGGGACGCCGAGGATGGAGGCCTTGAGCACCGAACGGTACGAGTTGCGGCCGAGGTGTCGGGCCACGAGGTCGTCCGGGACCAGCGCCTTGACCAGCGCGGCCACGGCGAAGCCGAACAGCACGTACGGCGCGGCTTCGTTCAGGATGAGCCAGGTTTCCCCGGCGAAGGTTTCGAGAAAGTTCATGGTGCGTGTCGCCTTTGGAAAGTGGTGATCAATCGGTCCGCCCGGAGCGGTCCTCCAGCACATGCGCGAGGCCCTGATCCATGAGCAGGCGGACATGGTCGTCGTCTAGCGCGTAGTAGACGGACTTGCCGTCCTTGCGGTTGCGCACCAGCTTTGCCTGCCGCAGCAGCCGCAACTGGTGGGAGACGGCCGACGACGTCATGCACAGAAGCGCCGCGATGTCGCACACGCACAGCTCCGTGACCGACAGCGCATGCAGGATGCGCACGCGGGTCGGGTCGCCCAATACCTTGAACAGGTCGGCAAGCTCGGAGAAGCGCTCGGTGGCGTGGGAGTGTCGTCGGACTTTCTCTATGGCGTCGGGATGCTTGCAGGTGGCATCGCAGGTGTCGCGGTGGCCGTTCATGGAAACCTCATCATGTGAATGGTTGTTCATATGTTTAACCGTTCAATAATGCGGATGCGGCGCATCGTCAAGGGGGACTGGCGAGAAAGGGACGAAGGATAATGATTTCAAGTGGATAATATGGTCAGGGATGGGGTGCGGGAACAGTGGGTGCGGAGCGTGGGCGATGGTGACGGAAAGACGAGGGGCGGCTACGGGGTGCGTAGGGCAAGCGAGGTGTGGTACGAAGGGAAATGCGGCCGCCGAGCGGCTGCGGGGCGCACGCCGGGTGCGTGCGCCGGGGAGGATGACGGTTCGCTAGGAGCGGGCCGCGGCTGTTGCGGGCTGGCGCTCGGGCCACAGCTGGGCGGCGAGCATGCCTGCGAGCATGAGGGCGCAGCCGAACATGGCGCGAGTGGTCAGGGTTTCGCCGAGGATGAGCCAGCCACCGAAGGCAGCGAACACGGCTTCAAGGCTGAGGATGATGGCCGCGTGGGTGGGCGGGGCGTCTTTCTGGGCGATGATCTGGAGCGTGAAGGCCACGCCCACGGGCATGATGCCGCCGTACACGATGGGAATCCAGCCCGCGGCGATGCCAGCGAGGGTAACGTCCTCGAAGGCGAGGGCGCTTGCGGTACACAGGACGGAGCACACGGCGAACTGGCCGAAGGCGAGGCGCACGCCGTCGAGCTTCGGGGACAGCCAGCCGAGGACCTGCATGTGCCCGGCCCAGAGCACCGCGCCGATGATGACGTAGGTGTCGCCGGGGGCGATGGTGAAGTCCTTGGTGACGGAGACGAGGTACAGGCCTACGGCTGCGGCGGCAGTGCCGATGAAGCCGCCGACTCCCGGCCGCTGCCCGAGGGCGAGGCCGAGGAAGGGCACGATGACCACGTAGAGTCCGGTGATGAAGCCCGCTTTGGCGGCGGGAGTGTGGATCATGCCGATCTGCTGGAGGCTCACGGCGCAGAATAGGGCGGTGCCTGCGGCCAGAGCGCCGAGGAAGATGAAGTTTGGCTTCACTCCCGGAGAGACGGCAGGGATGCCCTTGCGGTCGTGCCAGATCAGAAGTGGCAGGAGCGACAGCGCACCTATGGCGAAGCGCACGGCGTTGAAGGTCATGGGACCGACGTAGTCCATGCCGGAGCGCTGGGCGACGAAGCCCGAGCCCCAGATGGCGGCCGTGACGAGCAGCAGAATGTTGGCTTTGAGAATGCGGGCGTTCATGGCCGCAAAGCAATATCCCGCTTCCGTTTGGAAGGCAACATCCTGCGGCCTGATCTGGGCGATGCGCTATTCGACGACGACCATGCCGCCATTGAAGATGTGCACGCTGTAGCGCCGCTGGCACTTGAGACAGATGTCCGAATACCTCTTGCGTTCCCGGTAGGGGTGAGTGGCCGTGTGGCCGCAGGTGGGACAGCGGACTTCGATGTCTTCGCGGGGGAGTTCACTGGCGTCGTAGAAGTGGATAGTCATGTCTGTTCTCCGTGGAATTCGAGTGTTGCCAGCATCATTGTGTTGGAAGTTATTTTTTCCAGACAATTGAACGTTGTCATGGCTGTTGAAAAAATGCAATAGAATGGTGTCCGTTTTGTCATGGTGGTGTGACGGTCGCGTCGTGTTGGTTGAAACGTGATGTTTCGATCCTTTTCGTTGGTGGAAAATGCAAGGATTGACTTTGCGTTGTCATGGGCCGATGCTTTCTGCATGATTCGAGAAAACAATCGGCTTGCGGTGAAACGATACGGAGCATGCGATGGCGGCGAATGGACAGAGCGTTTCGAAGGAAAATGGTGCCGTGATGCGGAATCTGGCCGCCATGGGGCTGCATTTCGTGAAGATATTCGTGCCGCTCGTCATGGCGCTATCCGCCGTGGCGCTGATGCTGTACTTCAAGGAGTCCCAGCGTACGCTCGAATCCCTCATCGACATGGAGCGCAATCGCATTGTCACTGAGAAGGCCATCGTGGAGCGCAATCTGCAAATGGTCGTCTCGGATCTGCTGTTTCTGTCCGGTATGTATGCGTTGACCGAGGATGGTCTGAGTCCCGAAACGCATGTCGATTCCACACGCCTTGGCGAGGCGTTGGCCCGCTTTGCCCGCACCCGTGGCGTGTACGGGGAGATTCGGTTCATCGACGACGCGGGGCGGACCATCGCTGGCGTGTGGGCGGATCGGGGGGGCGTGCGAAGCATTGGCGCGAGCGACGGCATGGAGCGCTTTGTGCGGGAGGATTATCTGCATGCGCGCGACCTCGGGCGTGGCGAGTTGCTCGTGTCGCGATTCGATCTGGGTAGCGCGCGTGGCGAGGCGCGGGTGCCGCTCCAGCCACGGCTGCGGCTTATCGCGCCGGTTTTCGCCCGCTCCGGAAAGCCCGTTGGGCGAGTACTCATTGCGTTCAACGGCGGACGGCTGTTCGACGAATTACGCGTGCGACACGTCAACTCGCCGGGGCAGATCATGATGCTCGACGAGGATGGCTATTGGATGCTTGGTCCCAATCCGGAGCAGGAATGGGGATTCATGCGTGAGGACGGCAAGAGCCTGACCATGGCCGTGGAGAACCCCGAGGTATGGTCGCGCATTGGCGTCGATGGGACGGGGCAGTTCCGGGATGCCGCAGGCCTGTACAGCTTCGACACCATCGACCCGGTGGCGGTTGCCGGGCATGAGGCCCAGCGGATGTTTCGCGTCGAGACGGCCGGGGCGCGTGGGCTGCCGGGACGCACGGTGCGGTGGGTGCTCGTGTCCCATGTGCCGGAATCCGTGCTGGCCGGGCTGCTGTCCGCTCAGAATCGGTCCTACCTGTTCGGCTACGGCATGCTGCTTCTGCTCGTGTCCGCTGGAGCGTGGATCGTGGCCCGCGCCAACGGCGAGCGTACCGCGGCCTACGCCGAACTCGCGCGGACCAACGACGATCTCAACACTGTGGTCGAGCGCCTCGAACGGCGCAACCGCGCCACCGTGCGCATCAACACCATGGTCGATTTCCTTCAGGCCTGCCGTAGCGAGAACGAGATTTTCTCTATCGTGGCCTCCAACGCGGCGAGCCTGTTGCCCGGAACCTCGGGCATGCTCAATATCCATAACGACGAGACGGGGCTGCTTGAATGCGTGGCCTCGTGGGGCGAGGGCTTCTGCGGACGGTCGCTGTTCACGCGGGAATCGTGCTGGGCTTTGCGGCGCGGGCAGACACACATCGTGGCGCGGCCCGGCGAGGGGCCGCCCTGTCAGCATTTCCAGCCGGAGCCGACCACGGGTGCCATCTGCGTGCCGCTCATCGCCCATGGCAAGGTCACTGGGCTTTTGAGCGCATTGTTCCCGCCCGATACCCAGACCATGGATCAGGAACGCCTGCAACGCTACGCCGTGACTGCCGAGCAGCACCTCGTGGTTGTGGCCGAGCATGTGGCGCTCACCCTGTCCAACCTGCGCCTGCGCGAGTCCCTGCGCGAGCAGTCTATCCGCGATCCGCTGACGGGCCTGTACAATCGGCGTCACATGGAGGAATCCCTCGTGCGGGAGTTCAGCCGAAGCGAGCGTCATGGACACAGTCTGAGCGTTATCCTGCTCGACGTGGACCATTTCAAGCGCTTCAACGATACCTACGGGCACGAACTGGGCGACGAGGTGTTGCGCAGGCTCGGCGAGACCCTGCGCACCCTGAGCCGCGCCGAGGACATCGCCTGCCGCTTCGGGGGCGAGGAGTTCATGCTCATCCTGCCTGGGGCGACGGCTGGCAATGCGGAGCGCCGTGCCGAGGAGATTCGCTCGGCGGTGGAGAATCGCATGAAGATCCGCCATGGCGATCAGAAGCTGAACGTGACCATTTCCCTCGGCGTGAGCGAATATCCGGCCCATGCCTCCAGCGTGGATGCGCTCATCGCCACCTCCGACGCAGCACTCTACGCGGCCAAGGAAGCCGGGCGAAACCGGGTGATGTTGGCGAGCCCCCTCGATGTGTGATCCGCTCTGAACGGGCGATGTACAGAAAAGAAAACGGGGACCGGATGCGTAAGCGTCCGGTCCCCGTTCTTATTCATGTGGATGGGGCGTGCGGGATGGGTGCCGTGCGCCGTGAGCCGCGCCGAGCTATTCCTGATCGGCGGGCGTCTGGAGTACGCGGGTGCCTGCGGGCACGTCGCGGGTGAGCCACACGTTGCCGCCGATGACCGCGCCCTTGCCGATGGTGACGCGGCCGAGGATGGTCGCCCCGGAGTAGACGATGACGTCGTCCTCCACGATGGGGTGGCGGGCGATGCCCTTGATGAGCACGCCGTCCTCGTCCTTGGGGAAGCTCTTCGCGCCGAGCGTCACGCCCTGATACAGGCGCACGTTGCGGCCGATGACGCAGGTCTCGCCGATGACGGTGCCTGTGCCGTGGTCGATGAAGAAGTGCTCGCCGATGTGCGCTCCGGGGTGGATGTCGATACCCGTGGCGGAGTGGGCCATTTCCGTGATGATGCGCGGAATGAGCCGTACGCCGAGGCTCTGGAGCGCGTGGGCGATGCGGTAGTTGGTCACTGCGTGGATGCTGGGGTAGCAGAAGATGGTTTCCCCGGGGCCGACGGCGGCGGGGTCGCCCTCGTAGGCGGCCATGACGTCCGTAGCCAGCAGGCGACGCAGTTCGGGCAGGGCTTCGATGAACCTGCGGCAGGTCCGCTCGGCCTCTTCCTCGCAGCGGGTACAGTCGAGGTCCTCAAGGGCGCACACGAAACAGTGCCCGCGGTTGATCTGCTCAGTGAGCAGACGGCGGATTTTGTCGAGGTTGGTGCCGATGTGGTAGCGCATGTTCTCCGGCTCCACCTCGGAATGTCCGAAGTAGCCGGGGAACAGCACGGCGCGCAGCCTGCTTACGATCTCGGTGAGAATCTCCACCGAGGGCATGGGGGCGTGGCGCTTGGGGCTGTGGTACACTGATTCGTAGGAACCCGGTGCGCACAGTTGGTCGATGACGTCGTCCATGAAGCCCATATTGCGGTTACTCCTCAGGACTGTCCGCGCGCGTCGGCGAACAGTGCGGTGCTCAGATACCGTTCTCCGGTATCGGGGATGATGACCACGACGAGCTTGCCCGCGTTTTCTGGGCGGCGGGCCATCTCCACGGCGGCGTGCACCGCCGCTCCGGCCGAGATGCCGCACATGATGCCTTCCTCGCGCATGAGGCGGCGGGCCATGGCCAGCGCGTCCTCGGTGGCGACGGGGAAGGCCTCGTCAACGAGGCTCGTGTCGAGGTTTTTGGGGATGAATCCGGCGCCGATGCCCTGAATGCCGTGCGGGCCGGGTTTGCCGCCGGAGATGACGGGAGAGTCGGCGGGTTCCACAGCCACCACGCGCACTTCGGGTTTTTTGGCCTTGAGGGCGCGCGCCGTGCCGGTGAGTGTGCCGCCGGTGCCGACTGCGGAGATGAAGATGTCCACCTCGCCGTCGGTGTCGTCCCAGATTTCGCTGCCGGTGGTGCATTCGTGGATGGCCGGGTTGGCCGGATTGTCGAACTGCAGCGGCATGAACGCACCGGGAGTTTCCGCCACGATCTGCCGCGCCCGCTCGATGGAGCCGGACATGCCCTCAGCAGCCGGGGTCAGCACGATCTGCGCGCCAAATCCGGCAAGCAGGGTGCGGCGTTCGATGCTCATGCTCTCCGGCATGGTCAGGATGAGCCTGTAGCCGCGCACGGCGCACATGCAGGCCAGACCGATGCCGGTGTTGCCGCTGGTGGGTTCCACCACCGTCGCGCCGGGGGCGAGAAGTCCCCGACTTTCGGCGTCGAGGATGAGGTTCACGCCCACGCGGTCCTTCACGGAACCGCAGGGGTTGAAGAATTCGAGCTTCGCCGCAACGCGTGCGGGTGCGCCCTCGGTGACCTTGTTCAGGTACACCAGCGGGGTGCCGCCCACGAGGCGGGTGATGTCGTCCGCGATGTTCATTGCCGTTCCTTGTCTAACAGGTGCAGGGCGGCAGTTCCGGACCGTCGCCGTTCCTGAAGGGGCTGATCTCCCGCAGCCGTTTGATGATGGCGGGCATTTCCGCCAGCACGAGGTCCACATCCGCGTCCGTGTTGTAGCGGGACAGGGAGAAGCGGATGGAGCCGTGGGCGAAGGTAAAGGGCACGCCCATGGCCCGCAGTACGTGCGAAGGTTCCAGACTGCCCGACGTGCAGGCCGAGCCGGAGCTTGCGCAGATGCCCAGCCGGTCCATGAGCAGCAGGATGGCCTCACCCTCTACATACTTGAAGGAGATATTGGCCGTGTTGGGCAGCCGGTGTTCCGGGTCGCCGTTGAGGCGCGTATCCGGGATGGCGCTCATGAGGCCCTTTTCCAGCCTGTCTCGCAGTGCCTTCACGCGGGTGTTCTCCTCCTCGATGTGCGAGGTGGCCAGTTCCATGGCCTTGCCGAGGGCCACGATGCCCGCGGTGTTCTCCGTGCCCGCCCGGCGTCCGCGCTCCTGATGCCCACCCAGGAGGAAGGGCCGAAAACGCGTGCCGCGCCGCACGAACAGCGCTCCCACGCCCTTGGGCGCGTGTAGCTTGTGCCCGGACAGGGCGAGGAAATCCACGGGCAGTTTCGCGAGGTCGATGGAAATCTTACCCACGGCCTGCACGGCGTCCGTATGCAGGAGCGCACCGCGTTCCTTAACGATTTGAGCGATCTCCGGCAAGGGATAGACGTTGCCCACTTCGTTGTTGGCGTACATGACGGACACGAGGGCCGTGTCGTCGCGCAGGCTGTCGCGCAGTTCGTCGAGGTCGAGGCGGCCGTGCTCGTCCACGCCGAGGTAGGTCACGTCATAACCGCGTTTTTCCAGCTTCTGGGCCACGGTGAGCACGGCGGGGTGCTCCACGCGGGTGGTGATGATGTGCCGCTTGTCCGGCTGTGCGGACAGGGCGGAGTGGATGGCGGTGTTGTCGCCCTCGGTGCCGCAGGCGTTGAAGAGGATTTCGCCGGGCTCGCAGCCGAGCCCCGCCGCCACGCGGGCGCGGGCCTCGTCGATGCTGTGGCCGACCTGACCGCCGAAGGCGTGCATGGAGGACGGGTTGCCGTAAAGCTCCGAGAAGAAGGGAAGCATCTCTTCCAGAACTTCCGGGGCGACCTGCGTGGTGGCGTTATTGTCGAGGTAGACGGTGCGCTGGCTCATGCGGAGACCTCCTTCACCACGATGTCGGGATCGACCAGCTCGCGCAGGGTCTTCTGCACGAAGTCGGTGAGGGTGAGCTGGCTTGCCGGACAGTTGGTGCACGCGCCGCGCAGGGCCACCTGCACCACGGTGCCCGTGATGTCCACGAGCTCGATGTCGCCCTTGTCCTTGCGCAGGCTGGGGCGGATTTCCTCGTCGATGACCTGCATCACCAGTTGCATGCGCTGGATGTTGGTCAGGGGCTTCTTCTCCGCCGGTGCCTCGGTGTGCGCCTGTCCGCGCACCTCGTCGAGGAGTTCCTGAATGCGGGGGACGCAGTCGCCGCAGCCGCCGCCGGCCTTGGTGAAGTTGGTCACGTCCTCAACGGTCTTCAGGTCGTTCTCGCGGATGGCGCGGCGGATGAGTTCGTCGGTCACGCCGAAGCAGTGGCAGACGAGTTCGCCCTCAAGCTCGACCTTTTCGACCTTCTCGCCATAGTAGTTCTTGATGGCCGCTTCGAGGGCCTCCTGACCCATGACGGAGCAGTGCATCTTTTCCTTGGGCAGACCGCCGAGGAAGTCGGCGATGTCCTTGTTGGTGATCTTTTGCGCCTCGTCGATGGTCTTGCCCTTGAGCAGTTCGGTGAGGGCGGAGCTGGAGGCGATGGCGCTGGCGCAGCCGAAGGTCTGGAACTTGGCGTCGGTGATGACGCCGTCTTCGATCTTGAGGAACAGCTTCAGCGCGTCACCGCAGGCGAGGCTTCCCACTTCGCCCACGGCGTTGGCGTCGTCGATGGAGCCGACGTTCTTCGGCTCCAGAAAATATTCCTTAACCTTGTCGGTATATTCCCACATGAGCGTGTCTCCTGGCAGCGTATCGCCCGAGAGGTGCATTTCTCCCGGGCGTTTTCATATCCGAGAGTATAAGTCCGAATTCCCCGGGAGGGAAGTGACGCAGGTCAAATTTCATCGGATTTGTCCGCCGGTTGCGCGGCGGACGGCGCGCGGGCCGCGTCGTGCCACGCCTGGAGCATCAGCATATCCCAAATGCACGAGTGCCACGAGGTCTGTCCGGCAAGGTAGGCGTCGCGGATGCGGGTGACGGCGGGCGGGTCCAGCAGGCCTGCGGCGCGCACGGCGTCCTGCGCGAGCATGTCCGCGCACCAGTCGCGCAGTTCTGCGGACAGCCAGTGCTCCACGGGGACGGTGAAGCCCATCTTGGGCCGCTCGGTCAACTCCGGTGGCACGTGGCGGCCCAGCACGTCGCGCAGTGGGCGCTTTGTGCACTGTCCGTCGCGCTTGAGGTGCGTGGGGAGCGTGGCCGCGAACTCGACGAGATGATGATCGAGCAGCGGCACGCGGGCTTCGAGGCCCACGGCCATGCTCGCTCGGTCCACCTTGGTTAGGATGTCGTCGGGCAGGTAGTCGCCGAGGTCGCGGCGGCTCATGGCGTGCCATGGGTCGCCGGGGGCGAGGGGTGGCACGAGCGGCGGGGACGCACCGGGAACCAGCTCGTGCGGGCGCGGATGGTGCGCGAGGAACCGGTCGTAGACGCTGGCCATGTCTGGGGCGGCGATGGCGTCGGCCCGCCATGCGATGGCCTTACCCCGGCGGCCGAGGTGTGCGTGGATGGCGCCCGGCAGGGCGGCGAGGGCGTGGGCACAGGCGCTTCGCAGGGAACGCGGGATGCGCGAGAGGGCCGCCCATGCGCGGGCCGTCTCGCCGTAGCGCGTGTAGCCCGAGAACAATTCGTCGCCGCCGTCGCCGGACAGGCACACCGTGACGTGCTCCCGTGCGAGGCGGCACAGGAGCAGCGTCGGAATCTGCGAGGCATCGCCGAAGGGTTCGTCGAAATGGCGCGGGATGTCGGGCACGGCGGCCAGCAGGTCTGCGGGGCCGAGGCGGAAGGACGTATGCCGCGTGCCGAGGTGTGCGGCCACGCGCGCGGCGTGGTCCGATTCGTCGAAGCCCGATTCCGGGAAGCCGATGGAGAAGGTGCGCACCCGATCCGGCGCGGCGCGGCACATGAGGGCGACCACTGTGGATGAATCGATTCCGCCGGAAAGGAAGGCTCCGAGGGGGACGTCCGAGATGAGGCGGCAGCGCACCGCGTCGGTGGCGAGATCCTCAAGCATCCGGGCGGCGTCCTCGGCAGAACCTGCGAAGGGCGTGTGTGCGCCGCGTTCCCAGACCTCGTCCACGCTCCAGTAGGCGTGCGTTTCGCTGCGGCCCGTGGCGGCGTTCACGGTGAGCATGGTGCCCGGCGCGAGCTTGCGCACGCCTTCGTGGATGGACAGTGGGGCTGGAATGTAGCCGAGGCGCAGGTAGCGCACCAGCGCGTCGCGGTCCACGCCAGCGGCGAAGTCCGGGTGCGCGCGAAGGGCCTTGAGTTCGGAGCCGAAGATGAAGGTACCTCCGCACTGGCCGTGATAGAGCGGCTTGATGCCGAGTCTGTCGCGCACGAGGGTCAGGGTGCGTTCGTGGGTGTCCCAGACGGCCATGGCGAACATGCCGCGTAGGCGGGGCAGCGTGTCGCGGATGCCCCACTGGGTGAAGGCAGCGAGCATGGTCTGCGTGTCGGAGCCACCGGAAAAGCTGTGCCCGAGCGGTGCCAGCTCGCGGCGCAGGGCGAGGTGGTTGTAGATTTCGCCGTTGTAGACCACCACGTAGCGCCCGCAGCGCGAGCGCATGGGCTGGTGCCCGGCGGGCGAGAGGTCGAGGATGGACAGTCTGCGGTGCCCGAGGCCCACGCCGGACGCGGCATCGACCCAGACGCCCCGGTCGTCCGGTCCGCGATGGGCGAGGCTGTCGGCCATGGCACCGGCCACGGCCTCGGCGCTGGCCGCGTCCACGGGGTGGAAGGCGAGGAATCCGGCGATGCCGCACATGTCAGCGGACCTCCTCCATCTGCCTGCGCCTGGCACGGCGTTTGAGCCACGTTGTGGGCGAGGCGAGGGACAGCAGAGCACCCATGGCCGCCCCGCCGCGTCCGTGCGCATGGAACTGGGCGATGGCCCGGACCAGTGCTGCGGGGCCGCCTCGGGCGCATTCCGTATGCAGGATGCCGCGCGCTTCGATGGCGAGCATGCGCCTGCGCCAGCCGTTGGCCTCCTCGCTTGTGAGGACGCGTCGGCGCAGGGCCGCATCGGCCACGGAATCGAAGATGCCGAGGTTGGCGATGCGCTGGGCGAGGGGCGCGCCAAGTCCCGCGCTGCCCGGATGCCTGCGCCAGTCCCCCGCGATGTCCGGGATGAAGGCCACGGAGCCTTCGAGGGCGAGGCGGTAGAGGGATTCCCAGTCGCTACTCAGAACGTCCATGCCGTAGAAGCCGATGGCGAGGGCCGTTTCGCGTCGGTAGAGGGTGGCGAGGTGAAGCACGTTGACGCGCTGGTCCGGCAGGACCAGCAGGAAGTCCCGTCCGCTCATGAGCGGCGGTGCGGATGCGTTGACCGGCGGAATCCTGCGGGAGCCATCGGGGAAAAGCTCCGCGTGACGGCCGCAGACGAGCATTACGTCCTGCGCGGTCCGCGCGGCGGCCACCGCGTGGGAGATGAAGTCCGGCGCGGTGAGCCGGTCGTCGCCGTCGAGATTCAGCACCCATTCGCCGTTGGCGCGTTCGGTCAGTGTGTGGCGATAGTTGCCCACGCGGCCCAGATTGGTCTCGTTGACGAAGAGGCGAAGGCGCGGGGCGTCCGCGAGGGGGGCGAGGGCTTGCGCGGTTCCATCTGTGGAGGCGTCGTCCGAGACCACGACCTCAAGATTCGGATAGTCCTGCGCGAGGGCGCTTCGGACGGCGTCGCCCACCAGTTCCCGCTGGTTGCGGGTGGGGATCATGATCGTGACCAGCGGATGGGTCACGTCCGTTCGTCCCTGCGCGCCCATACGGTCATTCGTCCGGTCTGTCCGCAGGCGGCGGCCAGCGCGGCCAGCGGATACAGAGCGTGGTTGAGGATGCCGGGGGTTTCCGTCCTGCGCAGCAGGAGACGGCCGAGGGCGCTGGTGCGCGGAGTGTCCAGCAGCGCATTGCCCATGCTGCCCAGCAGATTGGCGAGGGTGCGTTGGTGGATGACGCGGGTGGTGGTCCATCCCGCTGCCGCAAGCAGGCGGGCGATGGACTCCGGGGTGAAGTGGAGGAGATGGGTGGGATCCTGCAGTGGATACCACGTTTCGCCGAAGATTTTGAATTCGAGGGCGGAGATGTCCGGCACGGAGATGGCCAGCCATCCGCCGGGGCGCGTCCAGCCGTGCAGCAGGCGCAGGGTGCCGACGGGGTCGAAGAGGTGTTCCACCACCATCCACGCCGTGACGAGATCGTAGGGCGTGTCCGGTGCCGGGGCGTCCTGCGGGGTTCCCGTGTGCACGTTTAGCCCCTGGCTTCGCGCATGGGCCGAGGCGCTGGGCGAGGGTTCGATGCCCGCTACGTCCCAGCCCTGCGCGGCCATGAACTGAATGTATGCGCCGGATGCGCAGCCCACGTCGAGCAGACGGCCCGGTTGGCACGGGGGCACGGCCTGCGTGTCGAAGCGGAAGACGGAGCGCAGCGCCCTGCGCCATGGAGCCATCTTGCGCGCGATGGCCGTGTCGTCCATCCGCGTTCCCTCGTAAGGACTGTAGTCGTCGGGATAGAACAGGGGCATGGCCTCGGGCGTGGGGCGCGGCGAGGTGCGGGCCACACCGCAGGTGTTGCAGCGCAGCACGCGAAACGTGTCGGGCATGCCGTGCGAGCGGTCGCGCCCCGTGAGCAGGACCGTGTCCCCGCTGGTGCAGCCCAGCGGGCAGGGCGCTTCGGTGAAGATGGGTGCGGACGGTTCAGACATGTGGTGCCTCATGGAACCCCCGAGTGGTGAGTGTGTCCGCCGCGTGGAGCGTTCGGCGCAGGAACCATGCGAGGAGCGCGGCGTTGAGAAGATAGTACAGGCTTGTGCCGATGGCGATTCCCGTCACCCCCGCGATGAGGAATCCGGCGACCTTGGCCCCGAGGCCGATGGTGAAGCCGAAGACGCCGATGCGGGTGGGCGTTGTGGAATCCCCCCGTGCGTAGAAGCAGTTGGCGAGAATCTGCCCCGCAGCGCCGCCGAGCCACACGCCGCCAAGGGCCATGAGCAGCACCCATAGCCGTAGCGTGTCATCGGACGTGAACTGGCGATAGCCGAAGGTCAGGTCCAGCAGTGGCCGGCCCGCAAGGGCGAGGAGCGCGAAACAGCCGAGGGCCACACCCGTCGCGGCGGCGAAGCGGCGTCCCCCGATGCGCCGGAAGTCGTCTTCCCGGTGCGCTTCGGCGGCGTGGGCCAGCGCGGGAAGCGCCGGGGCGGAGATGCCCTTGTCCAGAACGATCTGCCCCGCGCTGTATATCTGCGTGCCCATGTGCAGGAGCGACATGTCGCCCGCCGGGGCCATGGAGGCCAGAATGCGGTCCACGCAGGTTCCGGACTTGTAGTAGGCGTTGCCGAGGATGAGCGGGCGCATGCGCAAAATGGCGGTGGCAAGCCCCTCGTCGGAGCGTTGGGGACGGCGGTAGGGACCGAGGACGTGGGCGAGGAGCAGGGTGTGGACCAGCGGTTTTACGGTCATGGTCCATGCGGCGGGCACCACGCCGTGATGCGGCAGCACCCACGCCATGAGAGACAGCATCAGCGTGCCCGCCAGCAGGCCTGCCAGCTCCACGCGATAGAAGCGCTGGCGGGCGTGGTTCATGCTCATGGTCATCCACGTCAGCGCGGCGAGGAAGGTGGCCGCGAACTGCGGCGGAGCCAGCGCCACGGTGAGGGCGCGCGCTTCGGCGTCGAAGCCGGGCACGATGAGCGCAGTCCACAGCGGGGCTGAGAGGGCAAAGACAGCGCACAGCGCCGCAAAGGCCAGAGCGCCGTACAGGAAGACGCTCCACGCGGTGCGGGAGAAGTCGTCGCCCTCGCGCACGGCCAGCACCGGGACGAGCACCGGAATCAGCGCACCGCTGACCACGCCGATGATGAGCTGCGGCACCACGAGGCTCGCGAAGAACGCGTCCGCCTCGCGTCCCGCGCCGAGGGTGGTGACCACCAGCCACTGCGCGGCGAAGAGTACGACGATGTTCATGCCGCCCAGCAGGCCGAGCAGAAGGGCCTTTCGCATGGATTCCCCGGTGTTCGGTGAGGTCGGGAAGGCCGCGGCGCGCTGTCTGGGGCGGGCCGCGGGTCTGGTCTTTCGGTTCAGTATGGGAAAATACGTGACATTTCGATGTGGTGTCAATGCGTTGGGAAAATGTCGCGGTCGTCGTGGGGCGGGGCGGGGGAAAGGAAACGGGGTACCCGTCGCCGTGTGCGACGGGTGCCCCGTGATGGATGCGTGGTTCGCGGTGCTGGCTAGACGTGCCGGATTTCGGCGTACCAGCCGCTGGACTTCTCCAGCAGCTCGTTCATGCGCGCCACCAGCGCGTGGGGATCGTCGAGGTAGCCCTCCTGAAGCAGGGCGGATTCGAGGATGTGCTCGGTGGCGGAGCGGAAGAAGGCGTCGTCGCGGTCCTTCTTGAAGATGCGCAGCAGATTTCTGGCCATGGCGTGGTCGCGGTTGATTTCGAGGATCTTCACCGGGGGCGTGGTGTCCTTGGACATGATCTGGAGCATCTTCTGCATCTGGGAGCTCATGCCGCCGTCGGGGCTGACGAGGCAGGCCGGGCTGTCCTTGAGGCGGCGGGAGATGCGCACATCCTCCACCCGTTCGCCGAGGATGGACTTCATGGTGGCGATCATGTCCTCGAAGGTCCTCTCGTCGTCGGCACCGAGGGCCTCGGGCGCGGCGGCGGTGTCCTCCGCATCGGCGAAGGCGTCGAGGGCGGCCATGTCGGCCTGCTCGGCGGCCACGAGGTCGTGGTCCTTGTACTGGCGCAGGGCGTCGAGGATGAACTCGTCGATGGGCTCGTAGAGGTAGAGCACCTCAATGCCCTTGCGGCGGAAGATTTCGCCGTGGGGGTTCAGGCGGATGGCCTCGCGGCTGGTGCCGGAGATGAAGTAGATGTCCTTCTGGCCGTCCTTCATGCGCGAGACGTAGTCGGCAAGCGAGGTCAGGCCCTCGGCGTCCGCGTCTGCGGAGGAGTTGAAGCGCAGCAGGTCCGCGAAGGCGTCGCGGTTGGCGTAGTCGCCGTAGCCGAGCTTGAAGACCTTGTGATGGTTGCGCCAGAAGTTGGCGTAGGCATCGGCGTCGTCCTGCGCCAGCTTGGTCAGCCGCGCGAGCACCTGCTTGGTGACGGTGCTGCGGATCTTCCCGATGAGCAGATTCTCCTGAAGCGTCTCGCGGGAGATGTTGAGGGGCAGGTCCTCGGTGTCCACCACGCCGCGCATGAAGCCGAGGTACTGCGGGATGAGATCCTTGTGGCGGCGGGCGATGAGCACGCGGCGCACGTAGAGGTCGAGGCCGTATTTCTCCGGATCGTTGAAGAAGTTTCCGGAGGTCATGTCCGGGACGAAGAGCAGCGCGTTGAACTGCACGGGCGCGTCCACGGCGATGTGCAGGGTGTCCTGCGGGGCCTTGGAGTCGTAGGTCAGGAACGTGTAGAAGTCGTCGTACTGTTCCTTGGTGATCTGGAACTTGGGTTCGCGCCACAGGGCGGGCTGGGTGTTGACCCGTTCGCCGTCCACGAAGATGGGGAACGACACGAAGTTCGAGTGCTCGCGGATGATGGAGCGCAGGCGCTCGGGATCGGCGAACTCGGTGGCCTCGTCCTTGAGGGTGATGCGGATGGTGGTGCCGCGCGGGTTGTCGCCCTCGGCCTCGGCGATGGTGTAGCTGCCGGTGCCGGTGGAGGTCCAGACCACGGGGGTGGCTCCGGGCTGGCCGGAGCGGGTGGTGATGCTCACCTCGCGGGCGACCATGAATACGGAGTAGAAGCCCACGCCGAAGCGGCCGATGATGGAGTCGGCCTTGGTGCCGTTCTTGGCGGCCTCGGCCATGAAGGTGGCGGAGCCGGAATGGGCGATGGTGCCGATGTTTTCCACCAGCTCCTCGCTGGTCATGCCGATGCCGGTGTCGGCGACGGTGATGACGTGGGCGTCCTTGTCGCAGGTGATGTCGATGCGCAGTTCGGCTTCGGCGTCGGCGAGCTCCGTTCCGCTGGCGGACAGGAAGCGGACTTTGTCCATGGCGTCAGACGCGTTGGAGACGAGTTCGCGCAGGAAGATGTCGCGATTTGTGTAGATGGAGTTGGTGATGATGTCGAGAAGCTGGGTGATCTCGGCTTTGAACGTATGCGTAGAATTGGTGGCCATGATGTCCTCCTCGATTGTCGGAAAATTTGGCAGAAAGCTAAGTCTGTGCGGTGGGATGTCAAGAGGGGGAGGGACGGTCGAGGTCCATTGCGGACGACGGGCGTGGCGGGAGAGCGGGCGTAAGGCCCGTGCCGAGGGGAGCCGGGTGTGAGGGGCGTCAGGGTGCCGATGCGGTGGCACAACCGAGGTTTGCGGTGATCCAGTTCGCGTAGAGCGCGGCGTTGCGCTGGTCCTCCATTCGTTCGTAGAGCGTGGACAGGGCGCGCGCCGTCTGGCGCAGGGCTGTCGCGTCGGCCTCGCGGGCCGCTATTTCGTCGCGTGTGGCGGCGGCGGCCTGCGCGATGTCCGTCTGGCCGAGGCGCGTGGCCAGTTCGGCCAGCGCCGAGGCGTTTTTGCCGTGGGGCATGAACAGAAGCTGCGTGAGGCGCACGCAGAGTGCCGCGTCGAGGTCTCCGCTGGATTCCAGCCGCCCTATGGCCAGTTCGTAGCCTTCTTCCCAGAATATTTTTCGTTGTAGTACGTCCAGCAGGGCGGACATGGAGCTTTCTCCGTATTCGCGCATGAGTTCCGTGCTGCGCGTGGCGGGAAGCGCCGGGTAGGGGTCCAGCGCGGAGGTGAGGCGCATCTCGAAGCCGTCGCGGGCGATGAGGGTGTGGAAGTCCGGCCGGAAGCAGTCGTCGCAGCGGTTGGCGAGGAGCATGCCGTTGTGCAGTTCGTTGTCGAATCGTCCTTCGGTGCGCCCGCCGATATGCAGGATCACGCTACCGGGCATCACGCGCAGGTTCAGCCCGCGCTGGCGGATGCGGCAGCACAGCTCCATATCCTCGAAACCATTGCGGTATTCCTCGTGGAAGCCGCCGATGTCTTCGAACAGGGCGCGCGGGATCATGAGCGCGGCGGCGGTGAGGGCCTGAAGCGGGCGACGGACCTGACATAGCGGATGGTCGCCCGGAATGTGCGAGTAGAGGTGCTCCGGCCCGCCGCCCGGATGGATGGCGATGCCGAGGTGCTGCACCGTGCGCGTGCCGGGGTAGAGAAGCAGTGGCCCCACCGCGCCCACGCCGTTGTCATGATCGAAGGCGCCGATGAGCGGGGCGAGCCACCCGTCCTCGGGAATGGTGTCGTTGTTGAGGAAGAACAGCAGGTCCGAGCGGGCGTTCTTCGCGCCGATGTTGCAGGCCGGGCCGAAGTTCGCGTTGCGCCCGAGGGCGACGAAGGTGGATGAGCCGGGAAACAGCGTCACGAGCCGTTCGCGGCAGGCGCGGACGTTGTCCTCGCGCGAGCCGTTGTCCACGACGATGACGTCCATGGCCGCGTCGGCGGCGGTGGCGCGAAGCGCGTCGAGGCATTCGGCCGTTTCGGTCGGATTGTCCCGCACGGGGATGATGACGGAGACGCTGTGGTCGGACATGGACATGTCGTCCTCCGGGGCGTGCGCTGCATGTGCCCGTCGATCAAAGGCAAATGATTGAGTAATGAAACAGTTGTTGTCGCAATCATCATTTGCTATAAGGCTCGCCTGTCGCACGAAGTTGCGCTTCGCCCCGTGCCGGACGGCCCCCACATTGGGAAATATATCGCAAATATGGATGGGGGGAAACCGATTCGTGCGCGGGGACCACTGTCCGCGCCTGAAAACCATTGACACACAAGCGTTGCGGGGATAGTGGGTGAGCACTCACTAGAGGGGATGTTGCACTATGCTTATTGAAGAAAAATACTTTCTGTCTAATTATCCTGGCTATGTTATCGCTCGCACGGGCAAGGCCATCAAGTTCGAATTGAGACGATATCTTCGTGAAGCCGGTATCGACGTGACCAGCGAGCAGTGGGCTTTGCTGTGTCACCTGTGGGAGCAGGAAGGCCGCTCGCAGAAGGAGCTCGCCGAACTGTCCTTCAAGGATACCGCGAACATCACGCGCATGATAGACGTGCTTGAGGGGAAAGGCATTGTCTACCGCGAGAAGGATCCGTCCGACCGTCGGACCTACAAGATCTATCTCACGCCGCGCGGCCGTGAACTGCGGGGCGAAATCATGCCCTTCGTCATGGATCTGGCCACGAAGGCATTTTCCTGCCTGAGTTCGCAGGAGCAGGAGGAACTGGTGCGCATGCTCAATACGCTGTGCAACCATATCCTCGACATGCGCGAAACCGCCAGCTAGGTGCCGCCGAGAGGGCGGCTGGAGGTCTCCATGCTGCGTCTGATGCTCCCAGTGGTATCCGCCCTCGTTCTGCTTTTTGCCCCTCCTGCCCTTGCGCAGGAGGGCACGGATCGCCAAGGCCCGCCTCCGGCGAAGGTCGTGGTGGTCAAGGCCGTGTCCAGAGATGTCGTCCCACGGGCGGCATATCTGGGGACGGTGTATTTTCCCGAGGTGTCCGACGTGGCTGCCGAAGTTGGCGGCCGCGTTGTTCGCGTGCGCGTCGAGGACGGCGCGCGCGTGCGCCGCGGGGAGCTGCTCGTGGAAACCGACACGAGCCTGCTCGAAAAGAGCCTCGCCGCATCCCGCGCGGCGCTGGCCGAATCCCGTGCGGCCCTCGAACGGGAACGCCTCGAATTCGCCCGCCTTTCCAGCCTGTTTGAAAGCAGGTCCATCTCCGAACAGGATTACGACAACTCCCGTTACCGGGTCGTGGAGCTTGAGCGTCGTGCCGACGCCCTTGCGGCCGATGTGGCGCGCATGGACATCGAGCTTGCCAAGGCCGCCGTTGCCGCACCGTATTCCGGTGTGGTGCTCTCGCGCCGCGTGGATCGCGGGGAATGGCTCGCGCCCGGTGTCGTGGTGGCCGTGCTTGCCCGGGACGACGCCGTGGACGTGCGCGTCAACGTGCCCGCGGCCACGCTGGCCCACCTGCGCGTGGGGATCGAGGTTCCCGTGCGTGTCGCTGGGCGCGACCATGTCGGGCGCGTCATCGCCATCATTCCCGAGGGCGACGTGGCCACGCGGACCTTCCCCGTGAAGGTGCGCGTGGAGCATCCCGAGGGGCTCGCGCAGGGCATGGAGGCCGAGGTTCGCTTGCCGGTGGCCGCTCCCGTACGTTCCGTCGTGGTTCCGCGCGATGCCGTGCTCGGCTCCGCGCAGGGGCAGATGCTCTTCGCCGTGGCCGATGGCGCGGCGCGGCCGGTGCCGGTGACCGTCACCGAGTATTTCGGCCTCGAGGCCGCCGTGAGCGGCGAGGGGCTGGCCGAGGGCATGGATATCGTGATCAAGGGCAACGAGCGCCTTCGTCCGGGCCAGAGTGTGACCGTGGTTCCCCGCTAGCCGCTTCTTCGTGCGCGCTTCGCCTCGGCGGGCGCGCCCCTTCCGTTCATCCGCCGCAAGGGCGCACTCGGAGAGACGCATGGACTTCATTCAGTATTCCATCAGAAAGCCCGTGACCGTTCTCGTGGGCGTCATCCTCGTCGTGCTGTTCGGCCTCATCGGCCTGTCTGGAATGCCCTATCAGCTCACGCCGACGGTGACCGAACCCGAGATCACCGTGACCACGGATTGGATCGGCGCGACCCCCTACGAGATCGAGCGCGACATCATCGAGGAGCAGGAGAAGGTGCTCAAGGGCGTGGTCGGTCTCGTGGAGATGGAAAGCCGTTCCCTGACCGGGCAGGGCCGCCTGTCCCTGACCTTCCGTATCGGCACCGACGTGGACGATGCGCTGTTGCGTGTGTCCAACAAGCTCAACGAGGTGCCCTCCTATCCGCTCACGGCGGACAAGCCCATCATCAGCGCCACCGGCGAATCCGCCAACCCCGTCATCTGGATGATGCTCAAGAATCTGCCGGGGAACGAGACGCCCATCGACACCTACCGCACCTTCTTCGAGAACGATGTGCGCCAGTATCTGGAACGCGTCGAGGGCGTGGCCGAGCTCTTCGTCGGCGGAGGCACGGAGCGCGAGATGCACGTGGTCATCGACCCGGCGAAGCTCGCCGCCCACGGGTTGACCGTGGAGCGGCTCATGGCTGTGCTCGCGGCCGAGAATGTGAGCGTTTCTGCCGGCAACATGGAGCTTGGGCGCAGGGAGTACCGCATCCGTTCCATCGGCGAGTTCCACACGCCGGAAGAGATTGAGGACATGGTGGTCAGTTCCACGGGCGAGCGGCGCATCCGTCTGCGCGATGTGGGCCACGCCGCCTACGGCTACGAGAAGCGCGTGGCGTCCATCATGCACAACCGCAAACCCGGCATATCCATTGGCGTGAAGCCGGAGCCGGGGGCCAACGTGCTGCGCCTCACCGACGCGGTGTGGGACACCGTGCAGACCCTCAACGCCGGGAAGCTGCGCGACAACGGCGTGTTCCTCGATTGGGCCTACGACCAGCGCCCCTACATCCTCGGTGCCATCGACCTCGTGAAGCGCAACATCCTCATCGGCGGCATGCTCGCGGTGGCCGTGCTGCTGATATTCCTGCGCAGTCTGTCGTCCACGGTCATCGTGGCCGTGGCCATACCCATCAGCATCATCGGTTCGTTCATCTTCATGGCCGCCTTCGGGCGCAACCTGAACGTGGTATCCCTCGCGGGCATCTCCTTCGCCGTGGGCATGCTGGTGGATAACGCCATCGTGGTGCTGGAGAACATCGACCGGCATCGACGCCAGCTCGGCAAGTCGCCGCTGGCCGCCGCCTACGACGGCACCCGCGAGGTGTGGGGCGCGGTGCTCGCCTCCACGTTGACCACTGTGGCGGTGTTCCTGCCGGTGGTGTTCATGGAGGAGGAAGCGGGGCAGCTGTTCAAGGACATCGCCATCGCCGTGACCTGTGCGGTGAGCATTTCGCTGTTCGTGTCCGTGTCCGTGATTCCCATGCTCTGTCACCAGCTCTTCGGCCTGTCCGAACGCCGCAGGGCGCGAGCGGGGGAGGGGGGCGGCATCAGTCGTCACGGCAGGCTGTGGCGGTTCTTCGACGTTCTCGGCTCGTCCGTGTCCGGCTTCATGATGGCGCTCACCCGCGCCGCGCTGACCAACCGGACGACGCGCGCGCTCACCGTGACCTCACTCACGCTGTTCGCGGTGCTCGCCGCGTGGGTCTTTCTGCCCAAGATGGAGTACCTGCCGCAGGGCAATAGGAATCTGCTGATCAACATCCTCATTCCGCCGCCGGGTCTTTCGGTTTCGGAGAAGGACGACATGGGTAGGCGCATCTTCGAGGGCGTGGGGCCGCTTCTGGACCACAAGGAATGGGAGGGGCTACCGGGCATCCACAATCTCTTCTACGTCGGCGCGCCGAGCTTCAACATCTTCGGCGTGGTCTCGCATCACGAGCAGCGGGCCGGGGAACTGCTCGGCCCAATGACGCGCATCGTCAATTCCATCCCCGGCACCTTTGGCGTGAGCCTTCAGGCGGGCATCTTTCAGGATCGCCTCGGCGGCGGGCGGGCCATCGACCTCGACCTGTCCGGCGACAGTCTGGAGCAGCTCACCGCTGCGGGCGGGGCGCTTTTCGGGGCTATCAGTCAGGCCATTCCGGGCACGCAGATTCGCCCCAACCCGTCCCTTGAACTGACCTTTCCCGAGGTGCGGCTGACGCCACGGCGCGACAGGGTGCGCGCCGCGCAGATGACCGCCGCCGAGGTGGGCACCGCCGTTGACGTGCTCATGGACGGCCGCAAGATCGGCGAGTTCAAGGAGGAGGGAAAGAAGAAGATTGACCTTGTACTCAAGGCCTCGGAGGAGGACATCACCACGCCGGAGGCGCTCGTTGCGGCCCAGCTGGCCACGCCGGGCGGGGCGCTGGTGCCGGTGTCGTCGCTCATGGACCTTGAACGCACGCTTGGCATTACGGAAATTCGCCATCTGGAGCGCCGCCGTACCGTGACCCTCGAAGTCACGCCGCCGGAGACCCTGCCGCTGGAGCAGGCCATGGAGACGCTTCGTGACGGCATCATCCCAGAGATTGGCAAGACCGGGCTACTTGCGGGCGTGGACGTGCGCCTCGCGGGCGCGGCGGACAAGCTGACGGTGACGCGTCAGGCCCTGCAATGGAACTTCGTGCTGGCGGTGGTCATCATCTATCTGCTCATGTCCTCGCTGTTCTCGAATTTCCTGTATCCGCTGGTCATCCTGTTCACGGTGCCGCTTGCCGCCGCCGGGGGCTTCCTTGGCCTGCGGTTGGAGAACGCGTTGGTGGCCTATCAGCCGCTGGACGTGGTGACCATGCTCGGCTTCGTTATCCTCATCGGTGTGGTGGTGAATAACGCCATCCTCATCGTGCATCAGAGCCTGAACAACATGCGCGAGGGCGGGATGGAGGCGCTGGACGCGGTGGTGGAATCCGTGCGTACGCGGTTGCGCCCCATCTATATGAGCGCCATGACGTCCATCTTCGGCATGCTGCCGCTGGCTGTTGCGCCGGGGCCGGGTTCCGAACTCTACCGGGGCCTCGGCTCGGTGATCCTCGGTGGCCTTGCCCTGTCCACGGTGTTCACGGTGTTCGTCATTCCGAGTCTGTTCATGTTCTTCGTCGGCTGGGAGAAGCGGCGGCGCGAGATGCGCTGACCTGTCCTGCGGCGCGAATGAAAGCGGCCCGGCCGGGATTCCCGGTCGGGCCGCTTGTCGTTTTTGTGTGGGGGACGCCGCCGTGTGCGGCGTCATCGGAGGGTGCCGCTTTGGCAGCGCGGGTCAGTGCTCGTTGAAGTGGATTTCGGCGCGGGCGGTTTCCTTGTCCAGCGGCTTGAGCTTCACGGTGACGGATTCCTTGTAGAAGGCCGCCGCGCCTTCGATGATGCCGTGGAAGTAGCTGAACAGCGCGCGCTTGGACTTGTAGTTCATGAACAGCACTTTGCCCTTGTCCTCGAAGGTGAAGCGTGGGGGGATGACACCGGGCATGTCGCGGATGACATCGGCATGGGTGTCGTTCATGGACATCAGGAAGTCCTTGAGCGTCTTGGCCTTGAAGTAGCGGCGATAGAGCTTGTGGAAGCCGCCGATGGTGAAGAGGCCGAGCTTGCGCAGCACCTCGTCGCGCCGCATGCCCGTGGCCTCGGCGGCTGCGTCGGCCATTTCGACGAGCAGATGGTCCGGATAGCTCTCCGTAGGCAGGAAGACGATATCGCCGAGTTTGGTCTCGACGGCCTTCAGGGCCTTGTCTCCCAGCTGTTCCTTGACGAAATCATGCATGAGCTTGGGCAACACGCCCTTCATCATGCCCTCGCCCTTGCGGCGGGCATGGTGCGCGGCGTCGCGCGCGCCCCCGACGCTGGACAGCGAGAGCAGCTCGCTCGACAGCTTGGCCAGATCGCGCGTGGCAAAGGCCTGCTGCGCTGCGCCCTCGTCGGCGTCGCGGGCGATGTCCGCGATGTCGTCGACGCTGCGGGAGATTTCCTCCGCGTGGGAGGACTGCTCGTCCGCCGCCGTGGCGATGTGGGCCACGCGCCCGACCATGTCGTCGATGCTGCCCATGACCTTTTCGAGGGAATGTCCGGCCCGGTTGGAGAGGTCCGTGCTCTCCTCGACCTGCTTGCCGGTGACGGTCATGGAGTCCACGGCGGACTTGGCGGAATTCTGGATGGTGCGGATGGCCCGTTCGACTTCCTTTGTGGCGTCCATGGTCTTTTCGGCGAGCTTTCGGACCTCGTCGGCAACCACGGCGAAGCCGCGCCCGGCGTCGCCCGCACGGGCGGCTTCGATGGCGGCGTTGAGGGCCAGCAGGTTGGTCTGGTCCGCGATGTCGTTGATGACGCCGATGATGCGGCCGATCTCGCCCGCGCGGGTGTCGAGTTCGGCAAGCTCCTTGGCGAGGCCCTTGGCTGATTCCGAAAGGGCATTGATGCGCGCGACGGCTTGCTTGACCAGCTCCACGCCGTCCACGGCCTCGGTCCGCGCCTCTTCGGCGACCTCGGAGGTGGCCGTGGCGTTCTGGGCTACCAGCAGCACGGCTTCCATCATCCGCTCCACGGCGTGGGCCACGGCCTGGGTCTGCTCCTTCTGGCGCTTGGACCCGGCGGCCTGCTCGTCGGCATGGGCGCTCATGAGCTCGGACGAACTGGCCAGCCGCTGGGCGAGCTGGTTGATGGATTCCGCAGCCTTCTTGAACTGTTCGCGTTCCTTGGCGATTTCGTCGCAGGCGTTGGCTTCCTTCTTCATGTCCGCAAGCTGGAGGACGAAGACGCCGGTGTCGCGGTCGCGGCCGATGTGGATGCGCACGGGTGCGCCGGAGGCTTCGAGTGTTCCCTCGATGACGCCATGCCCGCCCTGTCTGGCGATGTCCATGGCGATGCGTTCACCGAAGACCTCGCGCAGGGACAGCCCGCGCAGTTCGGAGGCCGAGTGCGCTCCGATGGTCTTGGCCATGGATGTGCTGGCGGCCCACAGGGTTTCCGCGTCGGCGCAGACGGCCATGGGCAGGTCTGCCGCTTCGAGCGCGCGGGAGAGCAGGACTGATTCCTGTCGATAGGCTTCGATGTCGCGGTGGAGGAGTTCGAGCTGGTCGCTTGTGCTGCGGTCGTTGGCTTTTGCCCGCAGGAAGAGGGCCAGTGCGAGGACGAGACCGATCAGCGCGGCGACGCCGCCCGCAAGGAGACTGCCTGCCGCGCCTGCCGCGATGCACAGTACCGCGATGGCGGCGGCGAGGATGAGAATGGATGGTCTGCTGGCCGGGATGGCGACAGTCGTGCCCATGATCGGTTCTCCCGTGTTGCGCAGGTTGGGGTGGTTTTGTGGCGCTGTATGAAGCCTCGTTCAGAGCTATCCGCAATTGCTGTGAAAGGCAATGCGGGCAGGCCGTTTTAGCCATGATGCATCATGGACTGTCCACGATGCGCCTGCGCAGGACGGCCATCTTTTCCTTGGCCTGCGCCAGTTCGTCACTGGTCTGTCGCAGGCGTTCCGCGAGAATCGTCGCGAAGAGCTTGTAGAAGAGAGTGTAGCACGAGGCCCTGTCCACGTCTTCCATGCGGTCGAGAAATGACGCGTCCACACAGAGAACCATCACGTCCGAGTGGGCCACGACAGAGGCCGAGCGCTCGGTGCCGTCGATGATCCCCATCTCGCCGAAGACCGCGCCGCTGCCCTGCAGTTCGCCGATCTTGCGTCCGTCGCGCTCTACGCGCACGCTGCCGCTGATGATGAAGTAGATCCAGCTTTCGAAGGAACCCTGCGTGATGATGGGTTCGCCCTTCGAGTAGGTGCGTATCTTACTGAGGGAAAGAATGGTGGCGAGCTGCCTGTCGCCAAGCGGGGCGAAGGCCTGCATCTTCTTCATGCTGTCGAGGAGGTCTAGACGCCCCTCAAGGTACGGAGATTCCTTCATGGCAGATTCCCTTGCCCGTGTGATGTGCGCAGGGAACCAGTGTATCCGGAAAATGGCCGCCACGGCAACAGGTCTCGCCAATTGGCGGGGGTGCATCGGAAATCTTCAAAAACTCCTTCAAAATTGTTATGGAAACATGTGGGCGCGTCGTGGCATCGCGAACCGATGCGTCATCCTGTGCAATTCCTCGAACAAAAAGGGATGTCTATGTCCAATGTGGCCAAGCTCGTCGAGCAGCACCTGAATCGCTGCCGCCTTTCGTATCGCAAGGGTGAGGAACTAAAAAGCCTCATGTCCCTCGCCGAGGCGCTCACGCTCATGCTCAAGCACACCATCCATTCGGTGGACATGCAGCGCATCGGCAACCTCTTGCGCGAGAACGTCGGCAACGTCGCCGGGCTGGAGGCGGTCAAGCGCCTGCACGCCAAGCCCCTTGCCTGGACGCGAGGGCAGGAGAAGCAGCTCCTCGCCGCCATTGTGCCCATTATCAAGACCATCCAGGGCGAGGCGGACAACGAGGCCATGGAGGCCATGCGCGAGCGCAAGCTCAAGCTGGACCGCGCGCTGCTCGCCGGAACCCGCCATCTTGAGCGGGGCATGATTCAGGAGGCGCAGCAGTCCTTCCGCGAGGCCGTGGACCTGCATGTGGACGAGAACGCGCTGTTCATGATGATTGCCGAGCGCCTTCAGGCCGCGAATTTTCATTCGGAGTCCTTCGAGTACTTGCGCCGCGCGCTGGAGATCGACCCCGATGGCCGCCGTGCCTGCGAGATGCTCTGCGACGCCGCGATAAAGACCAAGGACTTGAAGCGCGGTCTGGAGTATTTCCAGCGCGAGCAGAAGAAGGGCGGCGATACGCCGAACATGCTCTTCGGCATGGCGCGCCTGTTCGCAGCGGGTAAGCGTTTCGATCAGGCCGTGACGCTCTCGCGCAGGGCGCTGGAGCTTGACCCCACGAACGTCACCATCCGCAAGTTTCTGCGCGGCGTCGAAGAGAAGGCCGGGGCGGCCGCCTGAGATTCTCCAATGTCGCCCGCAGGCTGGGGCGAAGGGCGCGCCGCGCGTCGCTGCGGCGCTTGACAGGGCTGGTGCGAGTCCCTACGTTCCACGTGAATTCTGATCAAGGAGACACCTCATCATGGCTTACGACATTCGACTGGTGAAGCTCATCAACGGCGAAATGCTCATCGGCAAGTACGATGGCGAAGCTCGCCTCATGCGTGACGCCGCCGTCCTGCAGTCCGTTCCCACGCAGCAGGGCGTGCAGATGCTGCTTCTGCCCTTCGGCTACCCCTTCGACACCGACATCGACGCCGAGATTTCCCTCGACCACGTCATCTACGAATACAAGAACTGCCCCGAGGAACTGAAGACCAAGTACCTTGAGGCTTCCTCGAACCTGACCATCGCTCGCCCCGGTGACCTGCACGGTCTCGGCGGCATGGGTGACGGAAAGGGCGGCAAGATTTCGGACCTGTCCCAGCTGTTCAAGAAATAGCGGACCCGGCCCGACGTTTTTCCGGGGCGGCCTACGGGTCGCCCCTTTTTTGATGCGTTGCGCGGATTGGCGTGTGTCCCGCGCGCAGGGAATCATCAGAGGCGGTCCGCTGCGGCCCGCCGGAGGCATAGATGCGAGCTTTACTCCCGCTTTTTGAAGGCCCCAGCCGCTATCTGGGAACCGAGCCCGGAAGCGTGCACAAGGACCCCGGCGCGGTTTGCGTGCGGATGGCGCTGGCCTTTCCGGACCTCTACGAAGTGGGCATGTCCTACCTCGGGCAGAAGATCCTCTACGGAATCATAAACGAGCGCGAGGACTTCTGGGCCGAGCGTGTATTCGCCCCCGGCGACGAGGTTGCCGCGCTGTTGCGCGAACGCGGCGAGGCGCTGTGCACCCTTGAATCCGACACGCCGCTGTCCGCCATGGACGTGGTGGGCTTTCACGTCACGCACGAGCTGTGCTTCACCAACATCCTGTACATGATGGATCTTGGCGGCATTGCGCTGCGGGCCGAGGATCGGTTGGACCTGCCCCTCGGCAGCGCTCCGCTGGTGCTGGCTGGCGGCGGCTGCACCTTCAATTCCGAGCCGATCGCGCCGTTCATCGATTGCATGATTCTGGGCGACGGCGAGGACGTGCAGATGCGCCTGCTCGAACGCGTGGCCGAGGCCAAGCGCACGGGCAAGTCGCGCCGCGAACTGCTGGAGGATCTGCGCAGCCTGCCCGGCGTGTACGTCCCGGCGTTCTTCAACAGCCCCGGCGGCACGGAGGCACCCCGCCCGCTGTACGAGGACTATCCCTTTGTGGAGAAGGCCATCGTGGCCAGCATGGAGGACACCCCCTTCCCGGTGCGTCACATCGTGCCCTTCGCCCAGCCCGTCCATGACCGGCTGGCCGTGGAGATCGCTCGAGGCTGCACGCGCGGCTGCCGTTTCTGTCAGGCGGGCATGATCTATCGTCCCGCCCGCGAGCGTGACCCGCACACCCTCGACAGCCTCATCGCCGATGGTCTGGCTGCCACGGGCTACGAGGACCTGTCCTTCCTGTCCCTGTCCACGGGCGACTATTCCGCCCTCGAACATCTTTTCGAGCAGAGCTTCAGCCGCTGCCGCCGCGAGCAGGTGTCCATCTCCCTGCCGTCGCTGCGTGTCGGCTCCGTGAGCGAGCGGATCATGGAGCTTATGTCCTCCATCCGCCGCACCGGCGCGACCATTGCGCCCGAGGCCGGAAGCCAGCGCCTGCGCGACGTCATTAACAAGGGCATCACCGAGGAAGGCCTCGTGACCCACGTGCGCAAGCTCTTCGACCGCGGCTGGCAGCAGGTGAAGCTGTACTTCATGCTCGGCCTGCCCACCGAGACCTTCGAGGACCTCGACGCCATCGTCGATCTCTGCCTCAAGGTGCGCGACTGCGCCGGGCGCGACGTGAAGCGCCTGCAGGTCACCGCCGCCGTGTCGCCCTTCGTGCCCAAGCCGCACACCCCCTTCCAGTGGGAGCGCCAGCTCACCATGGACGAGGTGCGCGAGCGCGTGGACTACCTGCGCAAGGCCATGGCTCCCTACAAGCGCCTCAAGCTGCGCTGGCATATGCCGCAGATGAGCTTCCTCGAAGGCGTCTTCTCGCGCGGCGACAGGCGGCTGGCTCCCGTGGTGGAACGCGCCTACGCCAAGGGCGCGCTGTTCACCAGTTGGACCGACCATCTCGATCTCGACAAGTGGATGGAGGCCATGGCCGAGGAAGGTCTGGACCCCATGGACTTTCTCGCCGCGCGTGACGTGGATGCGCCCCTGCCGTGGGATCACCTGCACCCCGGCGTGCGCAAGGAGTATCTCGCCACCGAGCGCAGACGCGCCCTCGAAGGCCGTCTGACCCCGGATTGCCGTTATCATGTCTGCCGGAATTGCGGCGTGTGTAACCACGACGGCCGGACCTCGGAACTTGTCCGCCAGTCGGCCGAGGTCGAAATCCGTCCCCGCGTGGTCTTCTCCCAGCGCGACCAGAGCGATGCCACCGAGGAGGCCAACGCCCACGCCACCACCGCCGATCTGCGTGTGGAGGACATTGCCGACGGCGCGGTGACAGAGGCCGCCGCCGAAGTCCCCGAGACCCCCGAAAAGGAGGTCCGGCGCGGACGCCCCATGCCGCCGTCCATCGGCAAGCTGGCGGACAAGGCTGTCAACTACCGCATCTGGCATGCCAAGAAGGGGCTGGCCCGCTTCATCAGTCAGGTGGAGATGCAGCTCATGCTGGAGCGCGTGCTGCGTCGCGCGCGCGTTCCCGTCAGCTTCTCCGCAGGCTTCCACCCGCTGCCGCGCATGTCCTTCGGCATGGCGCTGCCCGTGGGCGTGGAGAGCGAATCCGAATGGTTCAACCTCGTTCTGCGCGAGAACATGCCCATGGACGAACTGGCCCGCTGTCTGTCGCGCGAGCTGCCCATCGGCTTCGACCTCGTGCGCATCGAAACTCTGCCCCTGACCGGCAAGACGCAGCAGGCCGCGGCGGAGGACTACGAACTGTGCTTCCTCGCCGACGATGCGCCGCAGTGGATTGCCCGCTGGGCCGAGGCCATGGAGCGCACGGAAATCCTCTGGACGCGGGACACCAAGAAGGGCCCGCGTACCGTGGACATCCGGCGCTGCGTGGCACGAAGCGCGGCCGAGGGCGAGTCCGCCGTGGCTATCCGCTTCGACTGGAGCGTGAAGTACGTGAACCCCCTCAAGCTGGTGCTGGAGGTGCTGCCCGGCCTCACGCAGGACCGTTTCGTCCTGCGTAAGCTCCACCAGTGGATGGACGCGCCGCAGGACTAGTCCCGTCCGCGTCGCCGCATCGGACATTGAAATGAAAAACGCCGGAAGGGTTGCCCCTTCCGGCGTTTTTTATTGTGCGATGACGGATGGCTAGAGCGCTTCGGCGCGGGCGAGGGCTTCGTGCGCCTCTTCGGTGCGGCCCTGCGCCGTGAGTGCGCGGGCCAGTTCCTTCCAGAAGGCGGGCTGCTGCGGCACGAGGGCGGCGGACTGGCGGGCGAGGGATTCGGCCACCTGCGGATCTTCGCCGTTGTCGAGGTACAGCCGCGCCATGAGGTGCAGGGATACGGCGTCCTTGGGGTCGTGGATGAGGGCCTGATGCAGGTGCTCGCGGGCCTCGTCGGCACGGCCCTGCGCAAGGGCGAGGCGGGCGAGGTAGCGACGGGTCAGGCCTTCGCCACCCCGGATGGCGGCGGCGCGGGTGTAGCGCTCGCGGGCGTCGTCGAAGCGGCCTTCGCGCTGGAGCAGCTCGCCGAGGCGGACATGGCTGAAGATGTGCTTCGGGTCGAGGCGCAGGCACTGCTCGTAGGCGTCGCGGGCGTCGTCGTACTGTTTCATCTTCTGGCAGGCGTAGCCGTAATTGTAGTGCGCGAAGAGGTCCGTGGGGTCGTTGGTGAACACGGTGCGGAACTGGCGCTTGGCCTGCGACAGCTCGCCCGCGCGGGCGAGGCAGATGCCAAGCGAGTTGCGGGCCACGGCGTTGGTGCGGTCCGCCAGCAGGGACAGCTTGTATTCCTCGATGGCGTCGTAGAGCCGGCCCTGCGCGAACATTCTGTCTGCGCTAATGTTGAGCGCCACGGAATCCGTGAGCGCGATGCTCGGCGCGGGGAGCAGTTGGGCGTAGTCGAGCGCTTTGCGCACGTTGTCCAGCGTGTCCGCGCGCGAGAAGGTGAGATACGGGAAGGTGGCCACGCCGAAGGCGGGCGGCGTGTCGATAGAGCGTTCCAGACGCTTGCGCACGGCGCGGCATAGCGAGGCGGCCTTGCGCCCCGTGATGTCGGGCAGGAACCAGATGACGCTACCGATGCTGAAGCGGCCGCCTACGGCACGCGGGCCGAAGACGGACGCGCAGGTGGCGGATACGTCGCGCAGGTGGGCCTCGGTGCGGACCTGTGCGTCGTCGCCATTCTGGTCGGGGAGCCGGACGAGGACGAGGGAGAAGCGTTCGAGACCGTCGCGTGCGCTGGCGAAGGCCTCCTGAAAGTCGGCGTAGAGGAGCTGCCCGGTGAGCATATCGCGGTGGGGACCGTCGTCCGCGCGGGCGAAGCGTGCGCATTCCGCCTCCGGCGCGAGGGTCAGCCTGTCCCCGGCGGCGATGGTCCACGCCGGGTCGGAGAGGTGCATGATGTCGGCCAGCGCGGAATCCGGGCGGATTTCCATGAGTAGCACTTCGCCCTTACACATGGGCGCGGTGTCCGGCCCGCCGCCGTGGTCGTCGGACCACACGAGGAAGCGCTGACCTTCGGCAGCGCCCACGTTGCGCCCGAGGTTGATGGTCAGGCGGTTGAGGGGCAGCACCTCGCGAACACGTCCGCCTTCCTGCACGATTTGCCCGAAGCCGAGGGCCTTGCCGCGCAGGGCGCGCTGGGCGGCGCGTGTGGCCTTGGCCGTGAGGGCTCCGGCCTGTTCGCGCACGGGCTGGTGCAGGGCGCGGTCGGTCATGTCCACGGGGTAGTGGACCACGCCCACCAGTGCCGACAGCGCAAGCTCCTGATCGAGGACCGTGTCCGTGATGGTGAAGGTCTCCAGCCGTGCGGCGAGGCGGTTGGCCAGCTTGCGTCCCGCGTCGGCGGCGGCACCCGGCCACAGCACGGCGAGGGAATCGTCGGACAGGCGAGCGGCGAGCGCGTCCTCGGGCAGGGCCTTCGAGACCACGCTGGCCGCAGCCGCGATGGCGCGGTCACCGAAGGCGTAGCCGTAGCGGTCCTGCCAGCGATGCATGTCCGCGAGCAGGATGTGCATGACGCAGAAGCCGCCTGCGGGCCCGGAGCTGTCGCCGCGCATGCAGGAGCCGGAGCCGGGAACCATGCAGTCGCGTAGGGCCGAAACTTCGTCGCCAAGGGTGCGCAGGAAGTGCGCCGCGTTGGCCAGCCCGGTCAGCGGGTCGGTGATGCTGGCCTTGTAGAGCTGGAGCTTCTGCATGCACATGCCTGCCATGGCGGCAAGGGAGCTGGCCAGCGAGGGCGAATCCTCGATCTTCACGCCGCGCGCGGCGAAGACGCCGAGCATGCGTTCGTCCAGCACCAGCGGGAGGAAGACCTTTTCCTCCTCTGGCAGATGCACGGCCATGCCGCTACGCAGGCCTTCCCACGCGCCGCCGCCGTCGAGGCTGCGCGGGAAGAAGAGGCTGTAGGACGTGAAGGGGAGGAACGCGGCGATTTCCTTTTGCAGCAGGTGCTCGAAGGAGATGAGGTCGCGGCGGTCCAGTGCGGGGCCGTTGTCCGGAAGAAGTGAAGTGTGCGCGCTCATGTCCGGGGCATACCGCGCCTCGGGCGGGAGTTCAAGCGGATGCGGCTGATTGCGTTGCCCGGTGTGCGCTCGTGCCATTGTGCGCAGTCATGGTGCGCGTCGCAGCGGGGTGTGCGGAGCATTTTCGGGGGTGCGATGTCCGTTTGCCATGTAGCGTGGTCATGCAAGCCGTATGACCGATGGGTGAGTCGCGATATGTTATGCCGATCATGCTGGGGCCGTGTGCGGTTCGACGTCTGTAAACCTGTGGCGCGGCGGACGAGCTGTCGGGTGGATGACGCATATATCATGCGGAAAATTCGCTATGGCTTTACTTGTGCGTTGTCGTTGCTTCCTCGACGAGTCTCGTTGCCTGCGCAATCGCTTGTATGGACAAAGATGATGCTCTGGACAAGATGCGGTTCTTCGGTCAAAGTCTGGTCGCCCCATGCCGGATATTCGAACAGGGGCGGAGGAATCATGACTGAGAGGGACAACGTTGTGCTGCAGGCCATCCGCGAGCGCCGTAGTGTGCGCCGCTTTACGGGCGAGCCTGTGACGCGTGAAGATGCGCTGACCATCGTCGAGGCGGGGCGCTTCGCGCCGAGTGGTCTCAACAACCAGCCGTGGCGCTTTCTGTGCCTGTGGCCCGGTGATGCGCGCGTCCATGCGCTGGCCGGGTGTACGAAGTACGGGGCCGTCGTCGAGGCCTGCGGGCTGCTGGTGGGCGTGTTTCTCGATCGCGACGCCATGTATTCTCCGCTGAAGGATCATCAGACCGCAGGGGCCTGCATCCAAAACATGCTGCTGGCCACGCATTCCATCGGACTTGGCGGCGTGTGGCTGGGCGAGATCGTCAATCAGGCGGATCAGGTGCTCGACGCGCTGTCCCTGTCTGGGGAGCGCTACGAGCTGATGGCCTTTCTCGCCATTGGCCATCCGGCACATCCGGGCGCGAGTTCGCGCCAGCCGCTGGAAACGCTGCTGTTGGAGGCGTTCTGATGCTGATTCGGACCTTCGAGCTTGGCCCGCTCATGACCAACGGCTATCTGCTCTCCGAGGGTGGGCGCGCTCTGTTCGTCGATCCCGGCGGCGAGCCCGACGAGGTGCTCGCGGTCCTCAAGGCCGAGGGCCTCGTGTTGGAGCGGGTGCTGGTCACGCATCTGCATTTCGACCATATTTATGGAGTGGCGGCCCTTTCGGCGGCCACGGGTGCGTCCGTGTGCGCCAGCGCCGATGATGCCTACCTGCTGGAAACGGAGGTGGGGCGCGGCGGAGCCATGGGCTTCCCCCGCGTGGACGATTTCGCCTTCGAGCCGCTGACCGAGGGCGAGACCGAATTCATCGGCCAGCGCTGCAATGTGCTGGCCACGCCCGGACACACGCGCGGCAGTCTGACCTTTCATTTCCCCGAGGCCGGTGCGGCCTTCGTGGGCGATCTCATCTTTTCGCGAGCCGTCGGGCGCACGGATTTTCCCGGCGGGAGCATGCCGACCCTCGTTCGGTCGGTGGAGCGGCGCATCTTCACCCTGCCGCCGGAGACGGTGCTCTATTCCGGGCACGGTCCGGCCACCACGGTGGGGGACGAGATGGTGCACAACCCCTTCTTTCAGCCCGACGGACCGGGCATGAGGTACTAGCCATGCAGGAAGGACAGGGGAATCGGATTTTTCTCGATCTGCGCGACAAGTGCTGAGGCGTGGGACTTGAGGTGGGGTGGTACCTTCGCCTGTCTCGCGCCTCGGTGATCGAGGTTCTGGTCCAGAGCGGGGCGCTCGCCTCCCTTGAGGACCAGCGCCGCATGAACGACGTCTGGCGGATGAATGTGTCCGAGGACGGCGAACATGTTCGCGTCGTATTCGTACACGCAAAGAGGAATGGTAATGATTCAATCGAATGACAGGGCAGGGGAGGCTGGCCGTCCGGCCATCATTTCGTGCAGCCCCCGACCCGGTGGAAACAGCGACCGCGCCGCGGCCCTCTTCACGCATGGGGCGATGGCGGCGGGTCTTGAGCTGCGGGTTGACTATCTGCGTCGGTTCCGCGTGGAGCCGTGCGTGTCCTGCTACCGTTGCAAGCATGACCCCAAGCGGGCGTGCTATCTGGCCGACATGGACCACAGCGGGCGTCTGTTTCAGATGATGCTGAATGCGCCCTATGTCTTCCTCGCCTCGCCCATCTACTTCTATCACGTCCCGGCGCAACTCAAGGCGTGGATCGACCGCAGCCAGTGCTACTATATGCGCAGGCAGGACGGCGACCCCGTCATGGCCGCCCTGCCTCGGCGCAAGGCCTATGTCTGCCTCATTGCCGGACGCTCGCAGGGGGATAAGCTTTTCGAGGGAAGTCTGCTTACGCTCAAGTACTTCCTCGATGTGTTCAACTTCGAGTTGCAGCCGCCACTCCTGTTCCGGGGGCTGGACGAGGCCGGTGATCTCGAAGCCAACGCCGAGGCCGTGGCCGCGCTGGAGAACCTTGGCCGCGAGGCCGCCCGCGAGGCGCTTGAACGCGCCGAGGCCTAGTGCTGCGAAGCGGCCGGTGCGCGTGGGGCGGACTTGGCGGATTGCGCCGCGCCCTGCGCACGTTGTGGGCGCGATGTGCGGCGTGCGGCGCTGCCCTCGGTTCTGGCGGGGGAGAGCTGTGTCCGCGCTGCGCCGGAGAACTTGCGCCGAGGCTTGGCGGGCACTGCCCGTTGTGCGGCGCGCTCTATGCCGACGCCGAGGCCCCGGTGTACCTGTGTGGCGCATGCAGACGCGCGCCTAGACCTTGGGCGGCGTTTCACTTCCATGGGGCGTATGCGGGGGCGCTGAGGCGGCTGGTGCTGGAGTTCAAGTTTTCGTCGCGACTCGGGCGCTCTGCGTTGCTTGGGCGTTTTGTTCGGGAGGCCTGCGTCCGAGATGGCTGGCCGGGGAGCCTCGATGATGCTGGCGCTTTTGGCGGATGGCTGGTAGTCCCCGTTCCGCTGCATCCGCGACGGCTCCGCCATCGAGGCTACAATCAGAGCCTCGAACTGGCGCGCGCCGTGTGCCGCCCCGGCTGCGAGCTTGCGCCACAGGCGCTGACACGGCGGGTGGAAACCGTTCCGCAACTCGGGCTTTCCGCCGCGCGGCGGCGCGAGAACGTTCGTGGGGCCTTCGAGGCTGACGCATGCGTCGCTGGGCGCGCCATTTTGCTCGTCGATGACGTGATGACTACGGGCGGAACGCTGGAAGCCGCGACGCGGGCGCTTCTTCGCGCAGGAGCTGCGCGGGTGGAGGTGCTGGTGCTGGCCCGGACTCCGGAAGCGTGAAAAAGCTGGTGCCTCGGGGCATAGTTGGTTAAGATGACCGCTGGCTCCGTTGCGCCGGACCCTTGCCGTAAGCCCTGAACGTCCACCGATTAGCCAATGCCGCCCCTCGCGGGCCAAGAACAGAGCGTGAGCAAAGACTGCATCTATCCCGACCAGCACCGGTTGTGCCACCTTCTGGCCAAGGCCGGCGTTCCGTCGCATCCGAAGTGGCACTCGCTCATTCTGTACATGCGCAGCCTTGAGTACAACGACACCTTGTCCGATGCGCAGAAGGCGGCAATCCATGAGCTGTTTCTGGAGCTCGTCAAACGGCGGGACTTCAGCGATGCCGCCTACGCCGAGGTTTCGCGGCGCCAGGAGGAGATCGTCACCTCTCCCTACCGGGAAAAGCTCAAGGCGGCCTTGCAGGAATCAACCACGCTGCTTGAGGAGTTCGGCTCCGTGATCAGGCGGCGTTCCGGCGAGGTGCAGGATTTGGGCGAAGAGACGGTGCAGACGGTGCAAAGCGGCATGCCGCCGGACCGGATGGTGGAGCGCCTGCGCGATTCCTTTCGGCGCGTGGTCAGCGCCATGGACGAGGATGCGCATACACTGCGACGGCTCGCGCATACCGACGCGCTGACCGGGCTGGCCAACCGCCGCGCCCTCGATGAGAGGCTGGCGGAGCTGTGTCCGGACACGTGCGGAGATACCGTGTCGCTGCTCATGCTCGACATTGATTTTTTCAAGCGGATAAACGATACCTACGGCCACCAGATCGGTGACCAGGCGCTTCGGATCATCGCGGAACTCATCCGCAAGGGCACTGCCTCGCGCTGCGGCGATGGTTGCCTGCCCGTCCGTTACGGCGGAGAGGAGTTCGTGGTCATGGCGCCGGGACTCGACCGGAAGGAAGCCCTCGACCTCGCGGAGCATATCCGCAGGAGCGTCGAGAAGTACCGGTTCGAGGTCAAGAGCATAGATGGCGAGGTTCTGGCCAAGGACCTCAGGATGACCATATCCGTGGGTGTGGCGGAGATACTGCCCTCGTGGGCTGATCACCACGCCGAGCGCCTTGTGCAGGCCGCGGATTCGGCTCTCTACGAGGCCAAACGCAATGGCCGCAATCAGGTGCGCATTCACGGTGCATCGTAAAAAACTTGGGGATGGGGGCTTGACTTTCCGTCGGTTTGTCGGGTATCAACCCCTCTCTCTTTCTTTGGAGGTAACAGGTCATGTATGCAATAGTTGAGACCGGCGGCAAGCAGTTCCGTGTTGAGGAAGGCCGCACGATTAACATTCAGAAGATTCAGGCAGAGGCCGGTTCCGAGCTGGTTCTGGACAAGGTTCTGCTGGTGGATAAGTCCGGCGATGTGACCGTTGGTCAGCCTTTCGTTGGCAACGCGAAGATCTCCTGCGAAGTCGTTGGCCACGGCCGCGACAAGAAGATCATCGTTTTCCACAAGCGCCGCCGCAAGGGTTTCATGAAGAAGCAGGGCCACAGGCAGGACTTCACCACGATCAAGATCAAGGCCATCGAGGCCTAAGGTCCGAAAAGGAGTACTGAAATGGCTCATAAGAAAGCAGGCGGCAGCTCCAGAAACGGTCGCGATTCCATCGGTCAGAGAAGAGGCGTCAAGCGCTTCGGCGGTCAGCAGGTTCTGGCCGGCAATATCCTCGTTCGCCAGCTGGGCACCAAGTTCCATGCCGGCCCGAATGTTGGCATGGGCAGGGACTACACCCTGTTCGCCCTCATCGACGGCGAGGTGAAGTTCGAGAAGTACACGCGCCACAAGAAGGTCAAGACCCGGGTTTGCGTGATTCCCGCCGAGGCCTAGGCCTTTCGCGGTAGAGCATTTTCCGAGGCGGACGGCGCTTGCGTCGTCCGCCCGTTTTTTATGTGCGGTTTTCCGCAGGGAGTCGAGTATGCGCTTCGTTGATGAAGCAAGGATCACTGTTCGGTCGGGGCATGGTGGCAACGGCTGCGTTTCGTTTCGCCGCGAGGCCCACGTGCCCAAGGGCGGTCCCAATGGCGGCGACGGCGGCAAGGGCGGCGACGTCGTTTTCCGTGCGTCGTCCAAGCTTCTCACGCTGTACGACTTTCGTCTCAAGCGTCTCTACGAGGCCAAGAACGGGCAGCCCGGCATGGGCAGCCAGTGCTGCGGCCGCAACGCCGAGGATCTCATCATCGAGGTTCCTGTGGGCACCATGCTCTTCGAGGCCGATGAAGAGGGCGGCGAAAGGCTCGTGGCGGATCTCGCCGTCGACGGGCAGGAGGTCGCCGTCTGCAAGGGCGGACGTGGCGGCTTCGGCAACGAGCATTTCAAGACGTCCACCATGCGCACGCCGCGCTTCGCCCAGCCCGGTGGCGAGGGCGAGGAGAAGAGCCTGCGCCTTGAGCTGAAGATTCTCGCGGACGCTGGCCTGCTCGGCCTGCCCAACGCGGGCAAGTCCACCTTCATCTCCGCCATTTCCGCGGCGCGGCCCAAGATCGCGCCGTATCCGTTCACCACGCTTACGCCGAACCTCGGCGTGCTCATCGACGACATCGGCGAGCACTTCGTGGTGGCCGACATTCCCGGCCTCATCGAGGGCGCGCACGAAGGTCAGGGCCTCGGGCACCGCTTCCTCAAGCATGTGGAGCGCACCCGCTTCCTCGTGCATATCCTTTCCGCCGAGGACATCGACGTGGAGAACCCGTGGGCTGGCTTCGACCTGCTCAACGAGGAACTCGCCCGCTACGCCGAGGAGCTTGCCGCGCGCCATCAGGTGCAGGTGATCAACAAGATCGACCTCATCGACGAGGACGCCCTTGCGGAGCTGCGCCGACGCGCAAAGGCCGATGGACGATCCATCTTCTTCATCTCCGCCCTTGGCGGAGTGGGTGTCGAAGCCCTTGTGAAGGAGATGTGGCGGCTGTACCATGGCGGCGACCCCCGCTAGACGGGGCGATGGAGCAAGGACCCAGAAAGTTTTCGCAATCTGACTCCTCATCTTCCGGAAGGCGTGAACATGGACTGGATGGCCGAACGCACGCGCGTTCTTTCTGAAGCGAAACGGGTGGTGGTCAAGGTCGGCAGCGCTGTCCTGACCGGCGAGGATGGTCTGGACCTGCGGGTCGTGAACCGTCTGGCCGATCAGCTCGCGACGTTGCATGATCGCGGGCTGGATATCGTGCTGGTCAGTTCCGGTGCCGTGGCGGCGGGGCGCAAGGTGCTCCACGCCGAGATCACCGGTCTTCCGGCGCGGCAGGCGGCATCGGCAGTGGGCCAGAGCCGCCTCATGCACGCCTACGACGAGGCCTTCGCGCGCTACGGCAAGGTGTCCGCCCAGATTCTCCTCACCCGCGACGACCTGCGCAGTCGCAGCCGATTCCTCAACGCCCTCAATACATTTCGAACGCTGCTCGACTGGAAGGCCATTCCCGTGGTCAACGAGAACGACACCGTCGCCGTGCAGGAACTCAAGTTCGGCGACAACGACTCGCTCGGGAGCCTTGTCGTCAACCTCGTGCAGGCCGATCTGTTCGTGAACCTCACCTCTGCCTCCGGCGTGTACGACGCCAATCCGGACAAGGACCCCGAGGCGCGCTGCCTCGAATGCATCGAAAACATTTCCTGCCTCGATTTGGACACCACCTGCGACGGTAAGACCTCCGTGGGCACGGGCGGCATGTATTCCAAGCTCCTCGCTGCCCGGCGCGTGGCGCAGCTTGGCGTGCCGACGCTCATCGTCTCCGGCAGGGAACGCTACGTGCTCGACCGCGTGTTCTCCGGCGAGCCGATAGGCACGTGGGTGGTGCCGGAGGCGCATCCCATCTCGCGGCGCAAGTTTTGGTTGGCCTACAACAAGACGCCCTCGGGCAGCGTTGTGGTGGACCCGGGTGCGGCCAAGGCCCTCACCACGCAGGGCAAGAGCCTTCTTCCCGCTGGCATCGACAGCGTGGACGGCAACTTCGGCCCCGGCGCGCTGGTGTTCATCAAGGACGAATCCGGCGATACCCTCGGCGTTGGCCTGTCCAACTACGATTCCGCAGACCTTCGGCGTATAACCGGCCGTAGAAGTGGCGACATCGCGGACATCCTCGGCGATTGCCCGTATCCCGAGGCCATCCACAGGGACAACATGCTCCTTGACGCCGCCGTGTGATCCTCCACGTTGCGCTGTGATTTTTCGAAAGGCCCCGTCCATTGGACGGGGCCTTTTGCGTTTGTGGCGTGAAAAGGCGGGAGAGGCGGCGGAGAACCGGGCAGGCGTTGCGCAAAAATTCTGCACAGGGTACAAGGGACGGTGGAGAGTAGCGCCGCCGGTCCGCCGGCTTTTCAAGGGAGGAAAGGCATGGCCAGAAGCGACATTTTGCTGGAAACGGGGACGAACGAGCTTGAGATCCTCGAACTGTTCATCAACGAGACCGTTCCGGGGAGCAAGGACCCCGTTCCGAGTTATTTCGGCGTCAACGTGGCCAAGGTGATGCAGGTCATCGAAAGTCCGACCCTCGACCCGCCGGAGTCGGCATCGAACCCGTGCTACATGGGCACCATCTCGCTACGCAAGCATATCGTGCCTGTGCTCGACCTCGCTGTATGGCTCGGCATCGACCGCAACGCCCACGAGTACGAGGTGGTGATGGTGACGGAGTTCTCCAAGGCCGTGACGGGATTTCTCGTCTCCGGCGTTACGGAGATCCACCGCGTGGGCTGGCAGGATGTCGCCCCGCCCCACGAGTTCGTGACGCGCATGGGCACTTCGTGCATCATCGGCATGGTCCGGCGCGAAGACCATTTCATCCAGCTCCTCGATCTGGAGCAAATCCTTTCCGCGTTGGAACCGGCGAGCCTCAAGCCGGACGAAGCGCCGCGCGTTGTCGCGTCCCGCCGTTACCGTGCCCTCGTCGCTGACGATTCCCCAACAATCCGCCTCATGCTGCGCAAGAATCTCGAAGCCGCCAACTTCGATCTGCATGTCGTCAGCAACGGGCAGGAGGCGCTGGACCATGTCCGGCGGATGGGCAAGCAGGCCAAGGAGCAGGGCAAAGGCATCCTCGACGTGCTCGACATCGTCATCGCCGACATTGAGATGCCGCTCATGGACGGCTTCACCCTGACCAAGAGCATCAAGGATGACGAGCAGCTCAAGGCGCTGCCGGTCATCCTCTATTCGTCGCTCATCACCAGCGAGTTGCGACACAAGGGCGAATCCGTCGGTGCCGTGGATCAGATTGCCAAGCCGGACATGGACAGCATGGCCGAACGCGCCATCGCCATCCTCGAAGGTCACAAATCCGGAGACGCCGGGGCATGATGGATTTCCAGCAGGATCAGGAGGTCATGGAGGCCTTCGTGGACGAGACCCGTGATCGGCTCGTGGAGTTGGAGACGGGTATCCTGCATTTGGAGCATCTCGATGGGGCTTCCGTGGAGGAGGTCGTCAACGAGATATTCCGCGCGGCGCACTCCGTGAAGGCCGGTGCCGGGCTACTCAAGCTGCATAGCATGGAGCGCCTGTCGCACTGGCTGGAGAATATCCTTGGGCGCATCCGCACCGGGGAGATTCGGCCGGACGCGGACCTTGTGACGGCGCTACTCGATGGAATCGACGTGCTGCGCGATCTGGCCGAGAACGTTCCCGACTGCGCCGACGTGGACGTGAGCGAACACATGATTTCCCTGCGCGACGCCCTTGAACTGGCGCGGGCGAGACGGCGCAAGGTATAGGCTATTCGCTGATCCAATCCTCAAGGCGCGGTGGCGTGCCGCAACTCCCTCGAAGCGGGAGGAGCGGGCAGGCCGCCGTGACCTCCACGCCGCCCTGTATGATGGACACCGGGCGGTCCGATGACACCACGATGACCACGAGGTCGTCGTGCCCCGTCGTGAAGCGCAGCGCGGAGTTGTAGCGAGCCCCGCGCGAGCGGTCCTCTCCGACCACGCGTTGGCCGTCGAGCAGACATCCGAATCCGTACAGGCGACGGTCCGCGCCGATGTGCAGCGCGCCGTCCACCTTGGCCAGAGACTGGGCCACCGGCAGCAGCCCTTCGAGTTCGAGATCGATGGGCGTTTCGAGGTGCTGCCCGGCGATGGGCACGATGGGCGTTTTGAAGTCGAGGACGATGGTGCACCCGTGCTTGCGCTCCTGGGTGCTGCGCACAATGTCCGTGACGATGCCGAAGAGGCTGTGGCGTTCCTCGTCGCCGAGGTTTGTCTCGATGAGCATTTCCTCAAGCTGGACGAGGTTCGGCTTGCGGTTGGTGGAATGGAATCCGCCGTCGAGCACGCTGCACACCGTCTCGCCGTCGAGCTGGAGAAAGCCGTGGTTGCCGTGGAAGCAGGCCGTCAGGTGCGATCCGGGCATCATGCCCGAACCGATGCCGACGATGTGCCTGCCGTCCGAGACGAGGGCGTGCGGCGTGTCTTCCACGGACTGCATGAGCTTGCGCACATGCTTGTGGTGTTGCAGCAGGGGGCGCTCCATTTCCGTGAATCGGGCCAGGAAGTGCACGCGGTCCATGAGGGATGGCTCCACGAAACACAGCCGCCCGCGCGGCCATGCGCCTTCCTCCAGCGTTTTCGAGATGCCGAGGATGGCGTCGAGGGTGGGGTAGATGCGCAGTTGGGTGTCCATGCCCATGCGCTGTGCGCGCGAATCGACGATGTGGTTGCGCACGGCGTGCGTGGCCCAGCCCTGTAGGACCGATCCGGCGATGTCGAGTTGGAGGACGTTTTCCGAAGCGAAGGCCTGCGAGAGCATCCACGCCGCGTGTTCCAGCCAGCGCTCCGTTGGCCCGGTGGAACACAGGTCCGGGTGGTGCTCCGTGAACCATGATTGGTGGTGGATGGCGCGGGAGCGCGAACTGTGCGTGATCAGCCCCGCCATGGACAGGGCTTCGCACGGTTCCAGCTCGAAGGGAGCGATGCGTTCGCCGGGGTGTTTGCAGCGCCGCCATGCGTCGTCGGCGAGAAAGACCTTTTCGAGTATCGGTTCGTGTCCGCGCAGCAGGTTCTGCGGATCGTGGACGCGCACGGTACTCTGTGGGCCTTCCGCGTAGACGAGGGCCGCCCGCGAGAGCTGCGAGTAATGCGAAAGCCCGTCGCGCAGGCCGTCGTGGACGTGGTAGATGCACAGATTTCTGTAGGCTTCGTTGAGCATTGCGCCGCCCCTTGCTGTCCGTTCCGTTTGTTCCGTTTTGGCACAAATCGGAAGGAAATCAAATGGGATATGTCGCACGAATCGTGGCGCCATGTTCGTGCGGCCATGGAGGGAGCGGGTCAGGCCGATACGGAATCGTATGCACGCGCGGGGGCATCGGCCGCAGGAAAGACGACGTCGATGCGCGTTCCGTCCTCCACGCGAATATCGAGGGAGCCGTGGAGCTGGTAGGTGACGATGTTGGAAACCAGCTTCATGCCGAGCGTCGTGGTTGCGGCGTCGTCCGGAAAACCGCGGCCGTTATCCGAGACGCATATCCGCACGCAGCCGTCATCGCCGCGCACGCTGAAGCCGAGAGAACCGCCCTGACCGTCGGGATAGGCGTGCTTTATGACGTTGGAAAACAGTTCGTTGAGCACGATGCCGCAGGGAATGGCGTGCTGGATGGACAGGTGGATGTCCTCGGTGTCGAAGTGTGGCGCGATGTCCTGTGCGCCGTAGGACCGGACGAGGTTGCGGCACAGGGCGCGGCCATAGTCGGCGATGTTCACGCTCTCGAAGCTGTCCGAGCTGTATATTTGATTATGGATCAGCGCCATGCCCTGAATCTTGGTGGTGATGTCCATGAGCACGGCGCGGTCTGTCGTCGACGAGATGCGCGCCATGGCAAGCTCCAGTAGACTGCTGACGATCTGGAGGTTGTTCTTGACCCTGTGGTGGATTTCCTGAAGCAGGGTTTCCTTTTCCAGCAGGGATTCCTGGATGCGGGTTTCGTACACCTTGGCGGTGGTCACGTCGCGCCCTATGGCCACCACGGAGTTCGTCTCGCCATCCGCGCCGTGGACGACGCGACCCGTCCAGGCCAGCCAGCGCGGGCCGGCTGGGGTGCTCGCCTGGAATTCTATGGAGAGTGGATCGGTGGCGGTGATGGCCTGTCTGAATACGTCCGCGATGGCGCGGCGTTCGGGTCGGGGAACGATTTTCAGGACCTTGCAGCCGCGCACCCGGTCTTCGGGCAGGGCGAAAAGCGAGCAGAAGGACGGGCTGGCAAAGAGGATGCGTCCCGAAGGCGAGACGTTCACGACCATGTCGCTTTGGTGCTCCACGAGCAGGCGGTATTGCTCCTCGCTGCGGCGTAGGCGTTCTTCGGAAAGGCGCAGGGCGGTGACGTCGCGCGCGAAGCTGAGCACCGTGCGCACCACTCCGCCGGAGGAGAACTCCGGCGAGAGCCGCCAGTCGAAGTGGGTGCGGCCATTCGGACCGTCAAAGACGAGGCGGGTGCGCACCAGACTTCTCGTACGGAAGGCTTCCTCGATGCGCGCATCAATGGTTGCGCAGAACTCCGGGCAGAGGCCGAGCTCGCGGGGTGTCTTGCCGACGATTTCCTCGCGCGGGGTGTCCACGTATTTCGAGATGCGCGAGTTGACGTAGAGGTGGCGTGCGGATCGGTCGAAACGCGCGATGATGTCCGGAGAGTTTTCGACGAGCGCCTTCAACTGCTCGCGGTTTTCGCGCAGTCTGCGTTCCGCCAGAATCCGTCGAGCGAGTTGGCGCTTGAGCTCTCCATTGGCGTTGGAGAGGTCGCGTGTGCGCCTTTCGACGAGTTCGCCGAGGGTGTCGTTCATCTTGCGGCTGAGCTCTAGGCGGTGATGGTTGGCGCGGAACAGGGCGATGACGAGAACCGTCATCGCCAGCGCGCCCAGAATCGAGGGGAGAATTCGCGAGGGACTGGCCGTGTGCAGGAGAATTTCGCTGTCCGGCGTGGAGATGCCGAACGTCCATGTGGTTCCTGCGGCGTCGAAGGTGGCCCATGCCGCCCGCTCCCGGCCGCGTTCGGTCGACAGCGTAAAGAAGCCCTGTCCGCTTGTGCGGCCCTCGATGGCGGCGCGAAGCAGTCCGAGGCCCTCGGTATCGGTCGGGCATCCCCGCATGGCGCACAGTTCGTCGATGCGCATGATGGAATCGGCAGGCATGGTCTCATCGAGCCCGGCAACGAGGGTGTTGTCCCTGAACAGCCATGCGTGGCCGGAGTCGAGCAGGCGGATGGGGGCGGCGAACTTGCGGAAGGTCTCGTGCGCTGCGGCATTGACGGGGAGCCCCTGCTCCTCCACCAACAGCTCCAGCCACACGCGGCTTGATCTGGCCCCCTGTTCGGCGATGTTTTGCTGGATAGTCGTCCACTGGTTGAGAATATCCGCCCGATAGACGGCCATGTCGGCACCGACGGTGAGCCAGACGACGGCGATGATCAGGGCGGGTAGCGAGCGGGCGGACTTCATGCATACTCCCTGGCGTGCGGAGGAAGGCCTTGCCGATGGGCCGGGCCGGAGTGCCGGGGCGGTGAATCCGTCCCGGCATCCTCATGGGCTAGGGAGAAATGTCCGCTTTGTCAAATATGTCGTGATGTTGACCAGAAAAGGTCAATGCGCGGCACTGGCCGGGGCCAATTCCTTGACCAGCAGGGAGACGGCGACGGTGCCGCCCTTGGTTTCCTGTGTGCCCACCTCGCGGAACCCGCAGTGGGCGTGGAAGGCCAGCGAGTCGTCGTTTCGGGGGCGGATGTTGACCTCGCAGGTCACGGTGCCGGTCGTCTCGCTGGCGAATCGGGAGATGTTGTCGTACAGGGCGGTGCCGATGCCCATGCGCTGGGCGAATGGCGCGATGACGATGCGGTCGATGTAGACGAAGGACGGATAGTGTCCCTTGAACCACTGGAAGTTTTCGCTCTCGTAGGAGGCCTCGGGCGTGTAGCCGATCATGAAGCCGGCCACGCGTCCGGGCTGGGCGCTTTGTTCGACGACGCGGAAGTAGGCGGCGCGGTCCATGGACGTGCGCATGAAGCCTTCGTCCACGCTATTGACGGCTGGGACGGCATGTTCGTTGAGGGCGACGATGTCGGGCAGATCGGAGATGAGGACGTCGCGGATGATGATTCTGTTCATTTGATCGGAATGTGGTCGGGTTGAGGGTTGGCCGGTCAGGCCGGCGTGTGTTCGTTGAGGAATGCTGCGCTGCGCTTCTCGGACCAGAATTCGCCAGCCGGGTCGAGTAGGATAAACCCGACGTGGCCGCCGGATTCGGGCGTTTCCAGATACAGGTTCGGGTTCTCGCGGGCTTCGTCCTCGGGATAGCAGCGCGGCCCGAGGAAGGGATCGTCCTTGGCGTTGAGGATGAGCGTTGGTACGCGGATGTCGCGTAGTACCGGGCGGGAGCTGGCCTTGCGCCAGTAGTCCTCGGCGTTTTCGAAGCCGAACAGCGGAGCTGTGTAGCGTTCGTCGAACTCCCTGAAGGTGGAGATGGCGTCGAGACCCGTGATGTCGAAGATATCCGGGAACATGGCGTGCTTGGCCCGCACCTTGGCGCGCAGGCTGTGCAGGAGATACTCCACGTAGATGCGGCCGGCCGGAAGCGATTCGAGCTTGCGTACGGAGTCGGCGAGGTCGCAGGGCGCGGAAACCGCGACGGCGGCGCAAATCTCGCGGGGGACGCGGTCCGGATCGAGCCCGAGATACCGCAGCGTCTGGTTGCCGCCCATGCTGAAGCCGACCAGCGCGATTTGCCGATAGCGCCCCACGGCCAGCGCGTGGTGCACCGTCGCGTGCAGGTCCTCGATTTCGCCACTGTGGTAGAAACGCGGTAGGCGGTTCATTTCCCCGCCGCAGCCGCGGCAGTTGCGGGCCAGCACGTCCCATCCGGCACGGTTCAGGGCGCGGGCCATGCCGCAGACGTACTTGCGCCGCGAATGGCCTTCCAGCCCGTGGGTCACGATGACCAGTCGCTCGGAGCCGCCGGGACCGGACGCGAAGCTCCAGTCCAGCAGGATGAAGTCGCCGTCCTTGGTGTCCATGCGCTCGCGCACGTAATCCACGTGCGGTACGGGGCGGATGAGCGAGGGGGCGATGCTTTGCACGTGGCCGTTGGCCAGCATGGCCGGTGGCGAATAGTCGGGTATGGGGAGAATGGGCATGTGTGGCACCTCGTTGGATAAGCCTACCCCCCTTGCGGACGTGCGGCAACCGTGCCCGAGGCCGATTTTCGAGCATGGAGGCCATGCGCTCGGACGTCGGGACCGGGGATTGCGGGATTTGCCCTGCGCGAAAAGGTTTCGTACTATGCGCCCTTCATGATTCGTAAAACGCACGAACACTTCATCACATATCCCGCCCATGGCGGAGGAGCGCGAACATGCAGCTGACCACCATTGCCATCGAGAAGCCCGCAGATATGAACTTCATCCTTGGCCAGTCCCATTTCATCAAGACCGTCGAGGACATTCACGAGGCCGTGGTGTCCGCCGTTCCCTTCGCGAAGTTCGGTCTCGCCTTCTGCGAGGCCTCGGACAAGCGCCTCGTGCGCTGGAGTGGCACCGACGAGGAGTGCATCGAACTGGCCAAGCGCAACGCCATGTCGCTGGCCTGCGGGCACAGTTTCATTATCTTTATGAAAGACATGTTCCCCATCAATATCGTCAATGTCATCCAGAACGTGCCCGAAGTGGTGCGCCTGTTCTGTGCCACCGCCAACCCCACGCAGGTCGTGGTGGCCGAGACCGAGCAGGGCCGGGGCATCATGGGCGTCATCGACGGCTTCGCCTCGGCGGGCATCGAGGATGACGAGGAGATCGCGAGGCGCAAGGGCTTCCTGCGCGCCATTGGGTACAAGTTCTAGGCCGCTTTCGTCGGCATGCGGCAGGCGGCGCGTCCCTTGGGGCGCGCCGTTTTCTGCATGCGGTGTCCGGGCGGGGGCTTCGGTTCTCGGCCAAAGTCGCATTATAAGGAGAATGGCTCGCGAGATGACCATGGAATACGAATTCAGAGTGCTTGATACGCAGGCCACGGTGGGGTTTGCCGCATGCGTGCCGAAGGGGGATGTCGATCTGGACGCGGCGCTTGCCCATCTGCGCGCGTGCCCCATGGACGATTACATGCATGTCCATGCCCTGACCCTCGTGCAGCGCCTCGACGACGCGGCCTTGCGCAATATGCTCGATCTCCATGGCGATGATCCGCTCGTGAGTGGATTGGTCCGGGAATGCGTGCTTGGACAGCCGGAGCGTGCGCGCGCTCTGGGGCTGGATGGCCCCGCGTCCGAGGGCGAGTTGTCCGCGTCTCCGTTGGTAGAGCTTCGCGCCGCGGCGCGCCCCGGTCAGGATGTGCATGCCGCGTGGGGAGCCATTTTCAGGGAGAACAAGGTCGCGCATGCTCCAATGCCGACGTCGGCGCAGGCCGGGCTGGCGCTGCCGTTTTCGCCGGAGGAGATCGCAGCGGCCAACGAGGGATTCGTCAGCGTGACGGATATCGCTGCGCAGCGTGTGAAGCGTGCGCGCAAGGGCGGTGGGCCGTCCGCTGAAGCCACGGCTCGGGAGGCCGAGGGGCGGCTTGAGGCCGCGGGCGTGGCCATGAGTCAGCAGGCCCGGCATACGGATTCGCTGTCGCCCGTGGGGCTGGTCCGCCAGTGGAAGCGGCGGGTAACGGTGCGAAACGGCAGGTTGGATTACGATCTGGACGGCGTGTTCATGTCCTACGGTAAAGGGCTGACCTTCGACGTCGCGTGGGCCTCGGTGGTCATGGAGGTTGTGGAGCGCTATTCGAGCTGGGTCGATGTGGACGGCCTTGCGTTGCCCGATCTCGCCGCCGGGCGCGACCTCGTCTGTGCGAGGCTGTCGGAACTGCGGCGTGATGGGCGCGATGCCCTCGATCCCAATGCGCTCCCCGTGGATGCTCCGTATGCCGACGAGCCGTTGCATTGGTTGCCCTGCGACAGGCCGGGTGGCGGGACGCTTCTCGTTCCGGCGCAGTTCGTCTTCCTCTTCTGTAACCTTGATGAGCCGTCGCTGTTCGGCGGATTCGGTTCGACGGGGCTTGCCTCGGGCAGCACTATGGCGCAGGCGCGGCTCGGCGCGCTGCTCGAAGTCGTGGAGCGGGACGCGGAAACCGTGTCCACGGTTGCCCCCGAGCGGTGGTTCAGGATTGAGAGTCGGGATCGGCAGGTGCGCGAGCTGCTGGAGAACTACCGTAAGCGTGGGCTGGATGTGCTGTTTGCGGAGTGTACCTCGGCCCTTGGCATTCCCTGTTATCGGGCCTTTGCCACGGGACCGCAGGGGCAGGTGGCGAAGGGGGCTTCGGCAGGGCTGTGCGGGGCGAAGGCCATCGTCTCGGCCATGTTGGAGGTGCCTTATCCGTTCCCGTTCGGGCCCGCGTCGTTGCCGGGGCCTGCCGAACTGCCTGTCGTGTGCATCGAGGATTTGCCGGATCATTCCACAGGGAGCATCGAAGGGGACCTACGTCTCGTGGAGCAGACCCTTTCGGCCAGCGGACGCGAGCCGCTGTATGCCGATCTGATGCGCAGGGACCTGCGTTATCCGGTGGTGCGGGCGATTGTGCCGGGCTTGGAACTGCTGCCGGACTTCGACAGATCGTCGCGTCTGTCTCCGCGTCTGTTCGTCGGGGCATGATGGCTGGGGCGGAGAGGGTGATAATCGTTTAGAAAAAGACCAATGATTTCAATGGGCCTTTGGAAAGATCGTAAAAAGTGAGAAAAGCTGTTGACGTGGGAGGGCGTTTTGCCTAGAACCGCCCTCCGCCGCACGGAAAAGGCAACAGCCGCTCCGAAACGGCAATTTGAAAAAAAGTGATCTTGAGGGTTGACTGCTACGACGAGTCGGAGTAGTCACCACAACCGCGCCAACGACGATAACCGTCCGGCGCGATTGAAAAAAAGATTGCATGAGGGCTTGACGGACGCAACGCGGACGAGTAGAGCACTCAACACCGCTTCGGCAACACGCCGAACGGTTTGAAAAAAAGTTTCACGAAGGGCTTGACGGAGCAAAACGCTTCCGATAGAAGGCTCTCCGCGGTTGGCTGAAAGGCCAACCAAATGCCCGAAAGGGCCTTGACGAGCCGAGTTACGCTCGGTAAGTTGAACTTCGCTTAAACAGCGGATTTGGTCTTTGACAATTAAATAGCGAGTCGTGTCGATCTTGAACGAATTGCCTTAAAAGTCAGCTTTGCGGTTCGATAAAATCGGATCGC